>JAKSJL010000029.1 GCA_024398295.1 Bacteroidales bacterium | reverse complement strand
GCTCATCACCACCCCCAAAAATATCACGACAAATAACTTTTTCATCTCTTTAATTTCAATCCATCACGGCACACGCGTGCCGCATCTTCATCTGGAAGGCACTCCAGATGCCCTATCTTCACAAGCTCAATCACCCTCATGAGGGTGTCGCAGAGCTGGCCATGCAGAGTCTCGTCAGTGCGAAGCACGGAACTCCCCTGGTACACCTCGAGGAAGGCCTCGATGTCTTGCTTCTGCACGAAGGCATTGGCAGGAGCCTGCGAAAGCCTCACAATGCCAGCCACCGGGAAGCTGAGGTTCTTGTAGCAATGTGTCTTGCCGCTCCACGGGGTGCCGTAGGCACGCACCACATCGCCCTCAACACGGATGACCGGGTTATCGTCATTCAGCAGCAGCGTCCCTGGGAAAGCCTTCATCCACAAGCGCGAATGAGTGCTCTTGCCGGTGCCGCTGGCGCCCATGAACAGGTAAGCATTGGCTTCATTCGCCACGCACGAGGCGTGCAATGAGATCGCCTCATGAGACAGCGCCACCTGGGCAAAAGTGATCCTCAGCATAGAGCCAAGCACCATTCCGGCATAGGGATCATCCCAATTCAGGTAGCCCTCGCCATGGCGGAAGGACGGGTCCACACGCATCAGATGGCTGGCACCGGCAAAGGTGAGCTCCACATAGAAGCCTTCCCAGCCGCTGCTCTGCAAGACCCTCGACTCGCCCATGTCATTTGAGTCAGTCACGATACACTCAGCATCTTCAGGCAGCGCCAATGATGCCGCAGCGTCGAAGCGGAACGCATCCTCAGCATCATCCACATTCGCCACGAATGGTGCAAATGAGGGCAGCACGCTGGCATCCACGCCCTCTGGGAGCGTGACCGCGAATGTGATTCCTGCTACTGTATAACGCTGCATCATTTCTTCAACCTACCTTTAACCAATGACACAAAGTGCCAGAGTGCCTCCTTCGGCGCCACCTTTCTCGAGAAAGACCAGCCCCTGCCGAGCGCCATCGCTGTCTCGACCGGGTTCACGCTCTGGCGGAAATCATTGCCAAAGTTTCCACCTCTAAGGACCTTCTCAAGAAGCTCCTCCACCAGAGGATTCATCTCATAACGTCGTCCCTCCATGTAAAGGCAGCTTTCGCAGAAAGCGTCGAGCACTTCTGTCCATTTCGCGATGCCAAGCTGCTCACAGGCAGCCTGGAAGGCACTTTCGTCATACTTCAGCACCTTGCGCGCCCTGGCATAATCGCACAGCTGGCGCAGCCCAATCCCCCACCCCATGGCATGCTTCAGGATATGTGCATCCAGAAGCAGCAGCGTGACAAGCGCAGATGTGGTGGTCCAGTCCCTTTCCTTCACAAAGCCCTCCGAATCAATGAGTGCGGCTATAGCCTTCCTCTTTCCAGGGTCATCGATATCCAGAAGCTGGCTGTGTAGCTCCACGTCGATGCCATTTCTCTGAAAGAGCACTCCCCCGTCGGAGCTCTTCTCAGCGCCCCGCGGCGCAGCTTTCCTTAACTCCTCCTTCGGAAGATATATGTCAATGTCCCCGCATGTGCGGAGCTTCGGGCGCTCATACAGGCTAGCCACGGCAAGCCCCTTCTGCAGGACAGGATGCAGGCCTTCAGCCTCCATCTGCAGGAAGATGCTCCTCACCTCCTTCTGCATCGCCTCGCTCTGCCTCTCCAGGCCGTCGACCTGGACTGCAAGCTTTCCGAGCAATGGTCCCGCTGGCATCAGAAGATCGTCGTCAAGTAAGTCAAGAGCCTGCCATACAAGTCCTGTCACGGTCTGGCTCTTCGCGCGGGCAAACACTTCAGCCCACTGCCCTGTGCTGAGACTCAGAGCGCCAGGATTATCCACCTCGCACTCCCAAAGACCCGACCTCACAAGCGTCAGGAGGGCTCTATCCAGCACCGAAAGTTCCATCACTCCACTATTCCGTATCTCTTCCACTCCTCAAGAATGGCCACAATATCTTTCCTGGCAGTCGCCTCATCCACATCATACTCTTCGGTAATGTGGCCAACGAGCGCATCCACGTCTATCTCTTCAGCCTCCGCAGCCTTCTCCCAGATGGAAGCAGCCACTTCGTTGAACGTGAATACCTCGGAAAGGTCCGCCTGCTCAGCAGTGCGAACCAACATGTATCGCCGACCTAGCTTCCTAAGTCTGAGTCCTTCCTTGACCTTCATACCAAAGTCCTTTAACATAACGACATAGACCTACAAATATAGCCAATATTATCCGATAATAGATGGAATAATTTCGTATCTTTGCCATGCATGAAGAAAACGATAGTCATATCCGCAGTAAACATCCGCAAGGGAGGCACGCTTACCATTCTTAGGCAGTGCCTCGCGTACCTGTCCTCGCTCTGCGGGGAATACCGGGTGGTTGCATTGGTTCACGACCGCCGGCTCTGCGAGCAGGAAGGCATCGAGTATATCGAGATGCCTTGGTGCGTGAAGAGCTGGGGACGAAGGCTATGGGCGGAGTATGTGAGCATGAGAGGCATCTCGAAAAAGCTCTCGCCTGTCTATCTGTGGCTGTCTCTTCATGACACCACGCCGTCTGTCAAGGCGGAACGGCGCGCAGTGTACTGCCACACGTCATTTCCATTTTTGAAAACTGATTTCCAGGACCTTAAGTTCGACCCAAAGATCGTAGCATTTTCACTTTTTACGCGCTTTGCATATAGGGTCAACGTACATCATAACGATCATCTGATCGTCCAGACCAGCTGGTTCCGCGACGGTCTTTCGAAGATGCTTGGCTTCCCGGCTTCACGAATCATCGTGGCACGCCCTGACGGTGGCCAACGCCCCGTAGCTCCTCTGGCAGGCAGTGCTTGTCTGGAAGGTAGTGGCCTTCTGGAAGGTAGCGGTCTTATGGAAGGAAGTGGTCTTATGGAAGGAAGTGGTCTTATGGAAGGTAGCGGTCTTATGGGTGGAGACGGCAAGGAGCGACGCCACGCTGTGCCGACCTTCATCTTCCCTGCCACCCCGGACTGCCACAAGGGATTCGAGACGCTCTGCGAAGCGGCATCCATTCTGGAAAAAGAGCTAGGCCGTGGACGCTTCAAGGTCATCCTGACCATAGATGGCAGCGAAAACAAGTATTCCAAGTGGCTGAAGGCCACATGGGGGAAGGTCGAGTCGATAGACTTCCGCGGCTTCGTGAGCCGCGAAGAACTCGACCGCATCTACTCTGAAGCCACAGCGCTCGCCTTCCCTTCACGCATCGAGACATGGGGACTCCCTATCAGCGAGTTCGCCCCTGCAGGCAGGCCAATGATTCTGCCCGACATCCCATACGCCCACGAGACGGCCGCCGGAGCACGCCTCGTCCGCTTCGTCGAGCCCCGCTCGGCCTCAGCCCTATCAGGCGCGATGAAGGCCGTCCTCGACGGCACCCTTGCCGGCTTCTTCCCGATACAGCAGGCATCCCCATCAGCCCCAGTCGCTCCTGACTGGGCAGAGCTTTTCCGCCTACTCCTCTCTTAGTCCTGAGCCAGCAGCATCTGCGCACAGAAACCACCGCCCTGCGCGCAAAAACCACCACACTCGTACCGTAGCCTCGCATGGGTGGAGTGGTACAGGTAACTGCTCGTGCAATTCGTTTATGGAAGCGATGTGCCATACAACGGCGTAGAAGGCAGGTCATGTATGAAAACGGTACGAAGTCTGCACCGTTTATGAGGGAGACCTGCCCCTGAGGGGTCTAGAATAGTGATTGCTAATGCAAACGAATTGCAGGAAGCTACCGAACGGACGGGGAATGGATGGCTACAGCGAGAACAGTGGGGAAAGATAGCTACAGCGAGAGCGCTGGGGAAAGATAGCTATAGCGAGAATAACTGGGAAAGATAGCTACAGTGAGAGCGGAGGGAAATGACCGGTGCGAGCGAAGGTGGTCCAGGAATGGAGGCAGCTGGCACTGTTCGCATCGAACTCGGCGCGCGTCATGCCCTGGAGCATCTCAGCGTGCGTCCAGTCCTCGAAGTCGCCAAGGATGAATGGAAGCTCGATGCAGTGACACGCGCCGAAGCGGCTGCCGGCGGGTGCCCATGAGATGCAGTATGTATCGACCTGGCAGCCGGCAGCGCGCAACTTAGCGGCATAGCGAAGGCCTGCGGAAGAGAAGAGCATACGGGTGACGAGAGAGACCACGCCACGGCCAACGAAGGTGCCGCCAAGCCTGCCTAGGCTGTTCAGCACAAAAGGAGACGCATCCTGCGCAGCGTACCCCACAACTACCTTAAGACCAGATGCTTCCGCAGGTACATGTGTACAGTCAGGAAGGACAGGCATGAAGGTCATGCCTGTGTGCATGCCAGCGACTGAGGCCTGAGCATCCAGAAGCTGATCCATCGAGGCGGATTGCAGCAATGCAGATGCGCGAAGCGGCTGGGACGAGCTTGGTGAGGTGGAGGCAGGGGCTTGCGAGCAGATCGCGAAGAGCCTCTTCATGAAGGCGCGGGTGATGCGAGAGGCGGCGCGGGGGGAAAGGGACAGACCTACTGGAGCACTCTGCAGGATGGCTTTGTGGAACAATGCCTCCGGTCTGCAGTGCTCGGCGAAGGTCGCGATGAGGGCTTGCACAGAGTGCGCTCCGGCGGATTGAGCGAAGATGGTCACCTCGTGAGGATCGCCGCCGAAAGCGGCAATGTTATCGTGAATCCACTCCAGCGCCGTCCATTGATCACCGAGGCCCAGATTGGCGATTCCACTCGCAGGGTCCCAAAGGTATCCGCTCGCCCCAAGGCGATAGGATATCTTCACGACGATCACATCGCCTGTGCGCACCAGACGTTCGGCCCCGTAACGCGGGTCCTCGCTACCGCCAGTCAGGTACGCCCCACCATGGATCCACACCATGACAGGCTTCAGGGGGTGCCCAGAGCCGTCCAGTGACACAGATGACGTCTGCCCTAAGATAGTATCCGGGGCATAGACAGAGAGGCAGAGGGAGCCCTCAGCGACCGAGAGGCCCTCGACGTCGCCTAGGAGCGCCGCCAGACGCGACGAGCGCTGCGGGCACAGAGTGCCGTAGCGCGTCCCGTCGACGCGGCCCTCCAGCGGCTGCGGGACGGCCGGCTTGAAACGCTCGTAGGTAGCATAGACGAGTCCCCTGAACACACTTACCCCTTCGGAGTGCGTGCCAGTCACTGTCGCTCTATCGGTCCTTACCTCAACCATTAATGCTTATTTCAAGACCACTCTTTCAGCTATCGCGCGAAGGACTGCTGCAGACTGAGGATCTACGTCACAAGACGAAGGATTGGCGCCGAAACGAGTGCCGAAAATCATGAGGTAGTTCACGCATGCCTTGAGATATGTACCCTCACGTGACTGATGCTTATCATCCGGTCCAAACATCGGAATCTCAGGATGTTCCGCGCGAGCGATGTTAAACGCATCACCTATAGGAGACATCGGTGCCTTCTGGGCAGACGCCATTTTCCTGGCACCTTTGAGAAGGTATTTGTCAAACTCCTTCTCTGTGGAGAAACCTCCATTCTCTGAGCCTGGATAAGACCAGGTACGCTCAAGGATGCATGTGCCATTCGGTGAAGACTTCTTCACCACATACACAAGAGCCTCGAAGTCTGTCATGACTGACTTGTTCTTCTCGCTCAGAAGTCGTGCTGGGTTCTGGCTCTGGTCCTGGAGGAAGATGTAGTCATAGCCACCTTTCTTCAGAGCCTCGAATGTCGGACGGTAGAGAAGATGCCCGCCGAAAGTCTGGCCACCCTTCACCGCCACGGTCACATCCAGGAAGTGCCCCTCGAAAGCGGCAATCTCCTGCAGGTGATGCGGCGCATCGTAAAAATAGGTGAAGGAATTACCGATGCACAGCACCTTGGTGGTATCAGAAGCCTGAACAGGCGCAAGACGAGGGATGTAGTTATCTCTCACTGGGTCCTGACCCCAAACTATGCAGCTTACAAACAAAGCTGCGAGAAGAAACAGTCTTTTCATATCTCTTATTTTTTATGTCCACGCCAACGCCCATAAACTTCGCTGCAGTTTCCAGCGGTAGCGAAGGCATTGATATCATTCTTTCTGATGAACTCCATGAGCTTTGCGAACTCGGAGTTTGTGAGGAGCGCCTGCACCTCCACACCTTCTTCGCCGCTGTAGCCACCCTTCAAGGTGAAAAGGCTGCAGCCACGCTGCAGGTCGCCGATGATGTACTGGCGGATACGGTCATACTCTGGGCTGATGATGCAGACACGCTTGCGTCTGTTCAGCGAGGCCGTGAAATAATCCACCACCACTCCGTTCATCCATGTACCGATAACGCCGAGTATCACCATGTTCACGGGGTGAATGAAGGCACCCATGAGGCAGACAATGATGCCGGAAACTGTCACTGATGGGCCCATGTCCCAATGCAGGTACTTGCTCATGATCATTGCCACAATATCGAGGCCTCCCGTAGAGGCGTTTATGCGGAAGAGAATGGCCTGTGACGCGCCAATGAGCAGGACAAATGCCAGCAGATCCACGACGGGATCGCCCATGACGGAGCTGAAACCAGGCTGGATCATGCGCGTGTATGGATAGATGCGGTCAAGCAGGTCGATGAAAGGTCCTATGAGCAGCGACGCCACCACCGTCTTCGCGCCCACCTCCTTGCCAAGGAAAACAATGGCGAGGACGATGAGGAACGCATTGATGAGCAGGATGAGGGTGGATGCCTTGAAGGCAATGCCCATGCCCTCCAGGATGGTGCTCAGCACGATGGAGAGACCGGCTACCGATCCCAGGATCAGCTTTGACGGGATGATGAAATACTCAACTGCCACAGCTGCCACAAAGGTGCCGGCAATGACCACCAGTATCTCTTTCCAGAAGGAAAGTGTCTTGAATGAGGAGAAAAAATCTTTCATACCTAACTAATTTCCGAAATCAATGCCTCCTGCACATCAGGAAGACGAGGGACCACTTCCTCTGTCTGCGAGAGCTGTGCTCTGAACTCATTCAGGTCAAGGAAAGATGCATCTGCATGCTCCTGGATGGCCACATTTATGGTCTCACGGCCAATCATGAGCTTGAAGATGTCCACCACCTGCTGCGAGATCATTGGCGAGAGCCAGTCAAATTCCGCCACCTGACGGTCATCGATCTCCTTCTCCAGCTCAGCGCGCAGCTTTTCACACATCTGGTTTGTGAAAAGCTCCGCTGCCTGGTCTGACACATCGGAGCGCTCGATGCCCAGGATGTTTGGCCTGCTGCGATAGCTTCGCGCAATGTCCCAGGTCAGCTGCTTCTTCGAGTAGGAGATGAGGCCAGGCTTGAACTCCGCGATGGTGAGAGTGTTCGAGATGGAGTCATACTTGAACCGTGCGTCCTCCAGACGGGCTCCGTATTCTGCATTGATGTCCACACGCAGGGCACCATTGAACGTCATGTCACCCTCCTCACGCACGAAGGTCCTGGTGAAGGAGGTATCCACATTCAGCACAGCGATGTGCAGGATAGGATTCAGCTCCATCACATTCAGGCGGCTGCGGGTCTTCTCTGCCAGCTCGCGATTCAGGTCTCGTATGGTCTTCTCCATCTCAGCCTCCCTCTGCTCCTTCTCACGGAGAAGCTTCTGGGAACGCTTCAGGTCATCGCGTCCATCCTTGATGAACGCCTTCCAGACGAGATAGCCAAAGAACAGCATGCCGAAGAGTATGAGACCATACTTGAGGGTGGCTTCATAGAACTCGTAGCGCGTAAGCGTCATGATGACGAACACGAGCAAAACTGCCCCTGCCGCCGCTGCAATGCTGATCTTTGTCTTCGTCTTCATTATCTTGTAGCGTAGTTATAGTCTTCGCAAACGACGCGCACTGCATCCATCACGAGGGCGTGCGGATCCATTGACAGGCGTCCATCGCGTACCTCGATGTACTGGAACGGCATATACTGATGGAGCAAGCCCATAGGGATGTCCACGCGGCGAAGGTTCTGGAAAAGCTTCTCCTGCGCGGCCTGGATGCGCTCGTCGCCCATGTAGTAACGGCTGCGGTCAGAGTAGCTGTAGGCGCGCTTGAGAGCCTTCTCAAGCTCGGTGCCGTGATAGTACTTGGCCCAGTTTGAAGGGTTCTCCATCATCACCTGCTCCACCACGTCTATGTAGTGCGAGCGAGCGGCCTCGTCCTCGATCATCTCGTCCTCGATGTGACAGAGAGCGAAAAGGGCCTCGCGAGCGGCAAAAGTGAGGGCAGGGCCTACCTTGAGGATGCCCACGCCGTCACGTACCATGCCCTTGAGTGCTTCTGGAGACTGATAGTCGGTAGAGTGGCCCTCAAACATGATGTTCTCTGGACAATCCTTGAGAGCTGCACAGAGCGAAGCTGCGGCCTCTGGGTCATACATGTGGACGTCAGCGTCTCCAAACTCCACACCCGGCTGCACTACGACAGCGATGACATACTGCCAGAGGTCCATGAGGCCAGCCTCGGTGAACACCTCTCTGTATGCCTTGAGTGTGCCAAGGAAATCCTCCGGCTTGGTCACCTCCATCTCCTCCTGCACCTGCGCACCGCCAGGGATAGGCACTTCACTGCCAATGATAAAGACCGGATGAGGGGCATCAGGCTGAGTCTTCAGAAGCTCCTGGTAAGCCTGCTCACACACCTTCATGAGCTCAGCGCCACGACGGGCAATGGTATAGTCCGAGAGTCTTTCTTCCCTACTGTCGTCAGCGACGCGCATGCTGGTGTCGAGATGTATCTTTGTATATCCTGCCTTGACATATAGTTCCACCATCTTCTTCGAGTTCTCCATGGCCTCAGCCGCTGGCTGCTTCTGGAATGGCTGAGGGCCAAGGTGATCACCTGCGAGGATGATCTTCGAGCGCTCAAAGCCCATGCTGTCTGCTATACCATACACGAAGTCACGATAGTCTGCAGGCTGCATGCCTGTATAGCCACCGAACTGGTTCACCTGGTTGCTTGTAGCCTCGATGAGCACTGGCTCGTCAAACCTCTTCGCCTGCTGGAGCACAGCCTGGATGACGATAGGGTTCGCCGTACAATAAGAAGGGATACCGACCAGACGTCCCTCAGAACGCTGCTCTAATAACTGGTGGAAATAGTCTCTTTTCATAATTGTAAATTTTAACGAACGAAGTTACTCAAAATTATCTACATTTGTGGAAAATAATGACACTATACTTATGGACACAAAGAAAGTAATCGAGGACGCATTGAAGATTTCGGTCGACACGAAATCTTTTGTATGCGGTAAAGGAGTACTTAGTCAGACACCTTCCCTCTTCAAGGAATATTTCCCTGAAAAAGACGCCATCGTCATCGCGGACAAGAACACTTGGCGCGTTGCTGGCGAAGCAGTATATAATGACCTCACAGAGGCTGGAATCACTTCCAGCTACTACATCTTCCCAGAGGAGGAGTTCCATCCAGACGAGGAGTTCATCGAGCGCGTGGACAAGAAGCTCGATGAGAGCGGAGCCATTGCGGTAGCAGTGGGCTCTGGAGTCATCAATGACCTCTGCAAGCTCGCTTCGTTCCACCACGACCAGAGATACCTCTGCGTGGCTACAGCAGCCTCCGTGGATGGTTATTCATCATCTGGCGCTGTGGTGAATGACAATGGCGCGAAGATCAACCTCGAGACCCACGCCCCTCTCGTGATCGTAGGCGATATCGACGTCCTCGCGACCGCGCCTAAGGAGATGACGGCTGCCGGCTACGCCGACCTCGCCGCGAAGATCCCTGCCGGAGCGGAGTGGATGCTCGCCGACCTCTTCGGCACCGAGCCTATCATCCCTGAGGCTTGGGATGTGCTTCAGGATGTCATCGGCGAGCTCCTTGAGAACCCAGAGGCCAGCGCAGCGGGCGATCCCGAGGCCATCGGCAAGCTCTTCCTCGGCCTCACCCTCAGTGGCATCGCGATGCAGGCCGCGCACTCCAGCCGTCCGGCTTCATGCGCAGAGCATCTCTACAGCCACTATCTCGACATGACACATTACCGCTGGAACGGCAAGTTCCAGTCACACGGCTTCCAGGTGGCAGTCGGCACCCTCACCATGTGCGCCTTCTTCGACGAGCTCTTCAAGATGGACCTCTCGAAGATAGATGTAGACGCCTGCGTGGAGGCATGGCCTACCCTCGAGCAGGAGCAGCAGAGAGCCCTCGGCATCTACAGCGACTTCCCTGTCCCTCAGCTCGGCTACACAGAGATCACGAAGAAGTACAATGACAAGGAGACCGTCCGCGAGCAGCTCACCAAGGTGAAGAACACCTGGCCAGAGTTCAAGCAGAAGCTCCAGAAGCAGTGCTACAGCTTCGAGAAGATGCGCGACCTCTTCGAGAAGGCCGGCGCCCCGCTCTGTCCAGAGGACCTCGGTGTCAGCAGGGCTCAGTGGCGCAAGATGACCGACTACGTCCAGCTCATGCGCTGGCGCATTAACCTGCTCGACCTCGCGAAGCGCGCCGGCTTCTACGACGAGATCGTCGGCAAGGTCTTCGGCGAAGGCGGCGCCTGGGCGCCTAGGGCGTAGTCTCCTATGAAATCAAAAAAATGGCGGGCCTTACGGCTCGCCATTTTCGTATCATGATGATGAAGATCAGTCTCCCATAAGCCCCCCTACGGTAGTCTCAAATACTGTAGCGGTGCCACTGTAGATGTAAAGCTTCGTAGTCTTCTCCACAGCGATATCAGTCTTAAACTCAGCGACTTCAGCAGGACCTGTTATGAAATACTTGTAGGTAGCCTCAATAGCAGAACCATTTGTGGCTTTATTAGCAAGCTTTGTAGAGTTGCTGTATCTATTGCCATCCTTAGCAAACAGGTATACCGTCTGATCAGATACAGTAAAGCTGAAGCGTCCATCAGAGCCCACGGCAACTTGGGCAATCATATTGCTGTCATTTCCTGTACTAGAAGAACCGACATAGTAAGCCTTGCTACTATCATAATTACTAATCGTACCACTGAAAGGATAATTGCCACCGGATTTATTACCACGATTATACGATGTCACCTGAGGAGCCTCAAGTCTAGATGTAATTTCGCTGTCAACCACACTCACCTTTACCTTACCAAGCTCATTTGAAGTGCTAGTGCCAATAGGAAGGTATGCATACCCAGATCCAAGTTCATAACCAGCAGGTCTAACGCTTACAGACTTTGAGTACATAAGGCCTGTAGGAACTACGATCTTTCTGCCGAAAGATGCCGTCGCGGTCTCATAAAAGTTCGCGTCAAGAGTAACTGAAACAGGCGAGCCATAGGTCGTAGGAACGACACCGGTGATAGTCTGGGCACCTGTGGCACTTGGTTTATAGGTATATACACCATCGCTTACTTCAGTCACTCCAGTACCTGAGATATAGGCGCCAACGAGGGAGATTGTTACCACCTCAGTATTCTCTGTCGTAAAGACGAGCGAAGTAGACTGTGCAGCCTTAGTAGCAAAACCGCCGACAAGCAAGTCACTAGACAAACCTATTGAAGAGAAATGCTCCAGATCTCCAGGATTTCTAAGCAATGTCTCTGCTGTATTGAAATACTCGTTAAGAGCAACGATCCTTGTCGTGCTGTTAGCGGTGTTTGTAACAAATGGAAGATGGTATACAGTAGTATAATCTGATGGATTATTAGTATGTCCATCGCCATGATAATAGTCGTCCCAATTGATGGTCTTGATGAAGTAATAGCTTGGCTTCGCTGGGTCAAAGTATGACATTCCGGTCTCAACAGGGAGGTTCTCACCAGGCTTTGGAGATATGGTGTTCTTGTCAGCCTCAATTCTCACCTGGAGAGGGAACATTGAAACACGAAGTCCTGCAGGAATAGTAAGCTGAACATCTACATCCGTGCCCTTAGTAGCAGGTACTACAGAAGGATTGCATACAATGCTATAATTGAACTTCTCACGCACAGTGATATTCACCTCTCGCTGAATGGTGACGTCTGTACCATCCTTTTTGCTAACACCTATCAAGTGTATTGACTGAAGTTTGCTGACCGAACTTGGAGCGACAGGAGTAATCCTCAGGACACCCTCTGTACCGGCATCACTCACGAGTTCGATCTGCTCAATAGCCTTTCCGAAAGGACCTTCCTCACCGAGATACACATAGACTCCCTCCTCAGGGAAAGTCGTCGGCTTTTCAGTACAGAAATGATACTTGTTGTTTGTAGTAGAAACGCTGATATCTGGTGTGAATCTATACTGGAGAGTGAACGGGTTTCCAGAGACGGTTACTCGGTCAGTATACTCAACCTCAATAGACGAGATACCGTTTGAAACAGAAGCCACGTCCTCGAATTCAAATGAAGTAGAGATATCACCACTACCTGCAGTATTGTAAGCCTCAGCAATGCTGCTCTTTCCAGGAGCAGATACGGCTGTCACAGTCACAAGATAGTTGAAGTTTCTCATGATAGGATAGTAATCACCTGTCTCATCGAAGAGGTTAATCTTATAGTAGGTCTTGGTAGAAGAGCCATTGTAGTAACCTCCAACGATCACGCACGCAGGAGCAGAAGTAGGTTTCTCACGCTCAAACATAAACTCAGATACGACACCTGCAGAGTTTACTGGAGTAGGATTGTCAAACTCCTCGATAACGCGGGCAGAAGCAGGAGAAGAGCCAATGTAGCCCTGCTGAAGGAGTTCCGAAACCTTAAGGTCGGCATAGTTGGTCACAAACTCGCCAGTAGTCTTATTGTATGCAGATACATAGCTGACATCAGGAGTCATGAGAATCTTTGCCTCAGCGAGCACGAAGTTGCTCGCAGATGACATCACATTGAACTTGGCGAAGTTCCTGATGAGGCCCACGGATCTAAGCAGGTTCGCACTGGACTGGATAAGAGTCTTGTTTCCATGCTCGTCGACAATCTCTGGGTCAAACTTGATACCATCTGGAAGAAGAACCTTGTTCCAGTATACATCTGGGCCGATCTGATCCCCTGTAGGGTACTTGTGAGCTATCATGGAAGCAATCACTTCCTCCTCTGTACCGAACTTTACAGTAGCTGGTCCATTGGCGATAAGATGCACGTGACGAGGCTGGGTCTTGCCGACATTCAGCATCATCTTGTACTTCTTCATATATGGAGATGCGCTATCACTGTCAACAGTAGGATAGCCTTCCACGCACTCAGCTGGGCCATACTGACAAAGATATCCAGAATCGTCAAATACTGCTACATAAAGTGACTTGATATTGTCATCAGGCTGATCGGAGAAAGCCTTGGTCATCGGAGTCTTCGAAGCAGGAATGGTCACTCCTATCTCGACCAGGACTGAATCCTGGCTAGAAGCCACTCCCTCCTCGGCTGGCACTTCTGGCGCAGCGATCTCGTTTATGTTACACGAAACAGCAGCGAGTGCTGCAAGTATATAGTATGAAATCTTTTTCATCATTCAATCCTCCTAATAATTGATTACAGCGTCTCCCCACATAGCAGTGTTTCTCTGTGCAACAGGAATCCTAGGAAACTCAGTATTCGACCAGTACCACTCATCATATACACATCTCGCATAGCTAGTATCCCCACTTGTGCTTTCGGTAACATTACCACTGACACAGACTCCATTTGCACACCAGTAGCGAGAACCAGTCGTGAAGAGAGCAGGGAATACACCATCAGCAGAAAGCTTATTAATGTACTCAATCTCAGCCTTTGTAGGGAGTCTCCATCTTCCCATAGGGTATCCATCCTCCTGATAGGTAGCACACCTTTTCTGTGCATTTGCCCAATTCATTTTCTCCGTAACACCAAAAGAAGATGCGATTCTGAAAACAGGAGCAACAATATCTCTGGCCGCAGAAGTAGAGTTAGTTGGATAATAAGTCTGAAGCTTATAATTTTCAGAGCCACTGATATGACGACCTGAATAAAGAGTGGTATTTGTAATGCCAACCAGGCTAGATGTACGTGAACGAGGGTCACCAATAACTCTATCTCCAGAAAGCACGCTGGAATGTACTACATACATCTTAGTGGTATTATTTCCTTCACCTGCAGCCGCGCCATTTAAGGAGCCCCAATCAACAGATCCCTGCTTTCCATTCACATACGCTCCACCGTACTTCTTCTCATTCGAAGTGGCACCAGACTTTGCTGCCACAGAATTCTCAAAGCGCTCGATATACAGCGCTGGATATTGAACCACATTGATATGCTCAGTATACTTGAGATCAGTAGCATGGTCATCTGTGTAATGCTGAATGTCAAAAGAGAGCGTGATAGGCGCATAGTCATATCCGGAGGTATTCGTTGAAGAATAACCCTTTCCACTACTGGTGTCATTGTTCAATGTATGAGAAATATGAATCTCAGTACCCGTAATGGTGACGTTCATTTGACCCGCACGGTTATATGTAGATTCACCAGTTCCATTGAAATTAGGGCTGGTAGCAGTCTTGTTGATGATCACACAGTTGTCACTCGACTTGAATGGAATGTCGAGGACATTCTGGTTATACATATAATATACCTTGGTAGGAGAGTTATCCTCAACCTCGAGGTAACGGAAACCTGTGATCTGGCCTTCGGTAGCTGAACCATTGTAACCATGCACACCGCCCCACTTGTACACGAAGAACACAGCATCCTCTGGGGTAGGAACAACAGGGATCTCTCTCTCGAAGCTACCTACCATCTTCAGGCGAATACCATACTTGTACCAGCAGTTGCTCTCAAATGAAGTGTTCGCAAAGATGATCTTGTAGTATGCCTCGCGGCGCTCGGATGAGTCGAAAGAGCCACGGGTCACAGGCATGGTGATGAACAGATATGGCTCATCGGTGCTACCATACTCCCACTCAAGAGGGTATGTATAGTAGAAAGGTCTGTTTGGATGGTTCTCGTCGTAGCTGAACGAGCTGGAAGGGATAGAGCCAATCTCGCCGTCCACGTAAGCCTTGGATGAAAGATTATGGAAGTTCACGATCATCGCCTCTGGATGAGAGTACCACTTGTCGCTGGTCACATCCTCAGAGTCCTCATAGCACCACTCGTCTGCAACGATATCGAAAGTCACCTTCGCAGCGACGCGTGCTACCTCTATATTACATGTAGCACCAGTGCCACTGCTGATGATCTCCTGCTCGCCACTCATCACGAGAGTCTTCTGTGAAGCAGTGCTCTTGAAGTCTGCGCTTACGACGGTGTTCTTCAATGCATCAAGCGACACAGTCGAAGGGATAGAGACTGTGGTAGGCAGGTTCACTACTGCATAGATGATAGGGTTACCGGTCACAAAAAGAGCATCGAACTCAGTTCCGGCAAGGTCGACGATGAATGTCTTCTCATGCCATGCATCGGTATCGAGATGTCCAGCAAGAGCTGGAGTAGCCTCGTTTCCATTTGCATAGATGAAATAGTCAATCCTGTCAATCTGGTTCTCGAAGATGGCATCCTCGCTGTCTGGGAACGCCTTGGTGTCCACAGACTCGTCGAGGGTGTTGATGGTAAGGACAAGCTTACCATCCATATTCATTACAGGCTCCTTACCACAAGAGAAAAGAGCTGCGCTACAAATACACGCAAATATGATGTTTACTATCTTTCTCATATACTATATAGCTTTCTGAAGGACAATGGTATAGTACTGACTAGGGTCATCGCCCTGAAGGATGCTGTCACAGTTGATCACACGACCATCAGCGGCACGTACTGAAATCTGAAGGTTCATGAAATAGTTACGCTCTGGGTTCGCTACAGCAGGTCTGATGATGAACTCGCTGTAGACAGCTGGATCGTCTGGTGCATAAATCACGGTAGTACCTACTGGCTCCCATGTGAATGCATCGAAGTCCTTCTTCATACGTACGAGATAGTTGCTTCCCAGAGGAGAGGTAATCTTGAATCTCACTCTGATAGGAGTCTCGGTATCCTTGAAGGTAACAATCTTTCTGGCATCATCGATTACGCAGGTCTCTGGCTCGAACTCGAGAGCCTGGGTACTGGAGATCTGGTGAGAGAAATCCACCACAGTAGAAACGCCTGTCCAAGGGAGAATGTCTGTGAGGACAACTACGATATCCTTCTCATTCTCCTTCTTGCTTAGATCGATGGTAAAGGTGTAAACCACACCTGCATCAAGCTTAAGGCCGTTCTTCACAAGCTTGGTACGTGAAGAGTACTGGATGCCGTTCATTGCCCAGTTGATGGTCACAGATGCATCTGTGAGAGTCTGAGGGATGAGCATGAACACATCCTCACCCATCACAGTATTATCGGTGCTGTTTGAATCGAGGTACATGCCCTCAGTGGCATAGGTAGCAGGCTCTGTCTGGCTATAGAGCTGGATATAACTTGTAGGATCACTTGATGTCCATGTGAAGTCAATGTTCTCGACACTAGCATAAGAAGCCTCACAAGTTCCCTTGCCGTTGATGCCCTCAAGGGTGACGCCAAGGATCTGAACCTTGTCTGCATGGTCAAATGCGGGATCGATGGTACCTACCTTGAAACGAACTGCTGCAAGAGCATGATTGAAGGTCACTGGCACAACTCTATCCGTAAGGCTCTCCGCCTGACAGTTCTCAGTAAATGCGACGATGAGATCCTTCTGATTGGTAGCATCGCTACGATCTTCTGGCTGTGAATATGGCGCATAACTGAAAGTCACAGACTTATGATTGTTTGAGTAAGAAACCGGAAGATTAGCGAATTCCGATGTAGGTGCGAAAGACCAGAAATCGAGGTGTGACATATCTTCTGGCCAATACTGTCCATTAACTGGCCAGTAAGGGTCAGCATACGTAGCGATAGCACTTCCGTAGTACGATTCTCCTGAACGGGTGGTGAAAGAAGAAGAGAGGAAAGAGCCATAAGGCGCAGTCTTCAAGCTTTCAGTGGTGATAGGAGCTGACTTTGTGCTCGCAGAGTTAACAACAAATCCGATAGGCTGTCTGCCACCAGAAATAGGCTGCTTGTTGCATGAAGAGAACATGCACGCAGCGGCGAGAGTCATAACGACTACAAACAACTTAGTTTTCTTCATAGCCGTCTAGATTAGAATTCGAGAGTGAAATCATCAATGTCTGGGCCGCTATACTCCTCGAACGGCTTGACCTTAACCTCCGCCTTGATCGGAGATCCTGCCAGCAAGCTGGACTCCAGCGCCACTCTCTGGACGCTGACCTCAGGTACCCTGTATACCTTTTTCTGCATCATAATATAATAATTACTACTGATTTATCTTTTTTCATAGCGCAAAAAGCACAAAAAAGTACCGCGCATATACATGTGCGGACTTACAAAAATACAATCATATTATATAAATAGCAAACAAAAATTACGTAAAATGCTTAAAATCAGTTAATAAAAATATTTAATTACATAGAAACGCCTACGATTCAGCCATAATGCAAAATATAACAAAGAAGTGTCAAAAAAGTATCAGTTAAATATTAAACCGATTAAATAATTTCTTAAAATTTTTATTAATTAAAAAGGCGACATCGATGATGCCGCCCTAAGTCATTGAGTTTTATTTTAATACAGAAAACCTCTCCTACCACACCTGAGAAGGCGCATAAGCAGGCGGAGCTGCGTATTTATCATACTCAGCAGTCTCGAAAATATGAGTTTCTGTAAATTTCTTACCACTTCCATCGGTGATGACAACCTTCACCTTCGCTGAAGGGTCACGCATCTGATAGATGAACATATGGTCATTTCGTGAGCAGTAGTTATTACGTGTACTACCCTTCGCATGGCCTCGTCCCACCACGCCTACATTGTAGCCGATGGCCCACCAGTCCTTGGTGCCACCCTGCTCTGGAACCCACTCGCCGGTCGGAGTCATTGGGCCCGAAAGGCTCTGGGTGAACTTGCCATTCTCATAGACGTCGACCTTCCAGTCATCGTCGTAGTTCCAGATATTGATCAGCAGCGTGTTATGGTCGTACTGAAGCTTAAACCTCTCGAAATCACCACCATACTCAGCATCGCCTCGGTAGATGCGCATCTGCACGTTCTCCTTGTAACCAAGGCTCTTGTAAAGATGGCTGTCGAGATGATTGCCCGTGATATGGCAGACAAGGTAGCCATTTGGCGCGCCGTCTGCGCAGTTACGCGACCACCACCAGCAGCCAGACATAGCGCCGACGGTGATCTCCTTCACACCGTTCTCGCAGACATGCTTGAAGTTCGTGTGAGTATGGCCAGTAAAGATATAGCTCTCAGCAAACCCACCAAGCATCTCAATGGCCTTGTGAAGACTTGCGGACTTCTTGTTCCAGAGAGGGATATGTGCGCAGAATATGACTATCTTGTCCTTAGGCACAAGCGCCAGGTCCTGGCGAAGCCACTCCAGCTGCTCGTCAGTGAAACCGCCGGTGTACTTGCCAGCATTCTCAAGGTTATCGAACTGGACATTGTTCATCGAGATTATATGTGCATCGCCTCGGTTCCAGCTATAGTCGATAGGTCCGAAGATGGCCTCGAACATCCTGTCTCGACGGATGGTGACGGTAGGGCTGAACTCGTTCAGGCCGCCCATCGCGAACTCGAAGTCGTGGTTTCCGACTGTCTGGAAAGTAGGCATGCCAGTCTTCTCGGCAGACATCTCCTCACGGATGATAGGGAGAAGATAGTTCGTATTCCTGCCCTTCTCGGTATAGCCGATATCGCCCAGGGTGATTCCGTAACAATTGTCCTTCATCTTCTTTCCATAAGCCTTCCAGTCAGGAACGCCCTCTGTGCGGAAGCGGTCCACATGATGTATGTTCTGCATCTGAGGGTCTGCCACAAAGAAGAGGTTGAACGCCTTCTCCTTTCCGCCCTTGAGAGGCTTGAGAATGAAATCATACGACATGTCGACATCGCTCAGCTTCTTGTAGAAACAAGGATGTCCCTGACGCATCGGCACCTCATACTCAGCAGGGATAGAATAATAAACGTAAGCGGCAGAAGGATGACGGGTGAAGAAATACTCGCCGTTCTCATCTGTGGTGTACACACCATAACCATCGGTGATCATGATGCCAGGAAGACGATGCCCATCGGTATCAGTAACCACGCCACGAACGTCCTTGAGCTTGTCGAAAGGACGGTCAAAAACGCCAGCAGACGCACTCAGGCACATGCATGCCAATGCAGCCGCAAGCATTGTTCTAAACATTCTCATATCAGTTAAAGTGTTATTGATTCACGGAACGCAGGTATGGTCTCATCCAGAGACATTCCCTTTCTGTATATGCCGGCAGTGCCACCCACGAAGATATTCGCGCCAAGGCCTGCCATGTAGCGGGCTCTCTCCGCGCTCACGCTGCCGTCGACGCTGATAAGCACATCCTTGCGGCCGTGCGCGTCGAGATAGCGGCGCAGCTCACCCACCTTGTCCATGATGCCATCGATCATCTTCGAGCCGGCATGCCCAGGGCGTACAAGCATAAGGGTAACGGTATCGATCACATTCAGATGCGAATCAAGCGCCTCCACTTGAGTGTGGGGGCTCAGCGCAAGGCCAAAGCGGCAGCCGGCGGCATGCGCGCCTGCTGAGAGCTTCTCGAAATCCTGCGCCACCTCGACATGGGTAGTCACCACATCGCCTTCCTGGAGGCCACAGAGGCCAATGAAAAAGCCCGGGTCATCCACCATGAGATGTATGTCCAGAGGGAGCGATGTAGCCTTATGCATAGCCTTGATAAAATCCGGGCCAAAGGTGAGATTTGGCACGAAATGGCCGTCCATGATGTCCACGTGCAGCCAATCCACGCCCAGCCTCTCGAGGTCCTTGATATCCTTGCCGAGAGCCATGAGGTCTGAGCACATGACAGATACAGAAATAATGTTCTTCATCTTAGCGTCAATTAAATTTGGGACTGCGAAGTTAACAATTTTCGCCACACTTTATTATATTTGTGCTGCATAAAAGAATAACATTGAAATGAACAAGAAAACCATTCTCTTGGCTATATGCCTCACCATTGGCACAATGGCCAGCGCAGTGACACCACACCGCGCAAAGATACCAAACATCCCTGGATACACCACCCTCAAGGGCGATTTCCACATCCACACCATTTTCTCCGACGACACCACTTGGCCTACGACCAGAGTCGACGAGGCCGTCTATGACGGGCTCGACTTCATCTCCATCACCGACCACCTCGACACGCGCCACCAGAAGATGGTGAACAATGGCACCTTCAACTCCGAGAAGGTGAACAGGAACACCTCGTATGAGATCGCTGCCGCGCAGGGCAAGAAAAGGGACGTGATGGTCATCCACGGCGCCGAGATCACACGCGGAAAGTGGATGTTCCCTGCACACTTCAACGCACATTTCATCACCGACGCGAACGAGGTTTGCGCGAAGACGGAATCCGCACCTAAGGGAAAGAACGACATCCAGGAGGAGGAGAACGCCATCGTGGCAGGTCTAAAGTCTGCCCGCGCGCAGGGCGGATTCCTCGTATGGAACCACCCAGACTGGGAGCGCCAGGCGCACAACGAGACACTCTGGTGGCCTATCCATTCGTACATCTATGACAATGCTCTCATGGACGGCATCGAGATCGTGAACCGCTTCACAGGCTACGACCCTGAGGCATTCCATTGGGCTATGGAGAAGAATCTCGCGATAGTGAGCGGCACAGACTGCCATAAGCCAATGTTCGAGCTCGTGGACTACGAGCGTGGCGAGTACAGACCAATGACATTGGTCTTCGCCAAGGAGCGCTCACTGAAGGGTATCCGCGAGGCACTTGATGCGCGCCGTACCGCTGTGTTCTGCGACGGCCATATTTATGGCAAGGCAGAACTCATCGAGGCGCTCTTCCGCGAGTGCTTCGAGATCTCCGACATCAAGTACACCGAGAAGAAGGTTTCCTTCAAGATCAAGAACAACTCAAGCATTCCACTTGTACTCACCAAGGCACCTGGAAGCGAGAAGGTGGTATACCCTCGCCTGGTGTATATCAATGAAGGCGAGGAGATCGATTTCAGCATCAACGGAGAGAACAATTCAGCTCCTATCGGGCTCCCTGAGTTTGATGTGAATTTCTACGTACAGAACTTCGAATGCGATGTGGATACACCTATCAAGGTCACCTATCATTTCGCCTTCCCTAAAGGTAAATAATTATAAGGAAATCATTGATTTATCGGAATAATTTACTACCTTTGCACCGCTTTTCGCCCTTTTACGGCGTCAGGCATGTAAACATTTAGTAATTTTATAAAATTTTTTGCACTATGGCTGAATATCTTATGCCAGAAAAGAAGCAGGAGATTTTCGCGAAGTACGGAAAGTCTAATAAGGACACCGGTTCACCAGAGAGTCAGGTTGCTTTATTCTCCTACCGTATCGCTCACCTTACCGAGCATGTGAAGAAGAACAAGAAGGATGTTGCTACACGCCGTTCACTTCTTCGTCTTGTAGGTAAGAGACGTCAGATGCTGGATTACCTCCAGAAGATCGACATCGAGAGATACAGAAATATCATCAAGGAGCTCGGTCTCCGTCGATAATTCACGATAGGACGCTATGGGATGGCTCTTTTAACAGACCATCCCATTTTTTTAGAAAAGACGTTAAGGAAAACAATAATGAACATCATCAAGAAAACCATCGAGCTCGCGGATGGCCGCGTGATCGAGATCGAAACCGGAAAACTTGCCAAGCAGGCAGACGGTTCAGCTGTTGTGAAGATGGGAGGCACCATGCTTCTCGCCACAGTTTGCGCAGCTAAAGAAGTAAAGGAGGGCACCGATTTCATGCCCCTCACTGTAGATTATAAGGAGAAATTCTATTCAGCAGGCCGCTTCCCAGGCGGATTCATGAAGAGAGAAGGCAAGTCATCAGACTATGAGATCCTCATCTCACGTCTCATCGACCGCCCTATCCGTCCTCTCTGGCCAGCAGACTTCCACCTTGAGGTATTTGTAAACGTTACTCTTATCTCAGCTGAGAAGGACATCCAGCCAGACGCTCTCGCAGGTCTCGCTGCATCTTGCGCGCTCGCTACCTCAGACCTTCCATTCGAGGGCCCTATCTCAGAGGTTCGCGTCTGCCGCATCAACGGAGAGTATGTCATCAACCCTACATTCTCAGAGATGAAGAATGCAGACCTCGAGCTCATGGTAGCCGCTACTGAGGAGAACATCATGATGGTCGAGGGTGAGATGAACGAGGTTACCGAGGATGTAATGCTCGGCGCCATCAAGTTCGCTCACGAGGAGATCAAGAAGCACTGCCGCATCCAGAAGGAGCTCATCGCCGAGCTCGGAAACGATGTCAAGAGAGACTATCCTCACGATGTAGAGGACGAGGAGCTCAAGGCAAAGATTCACGAGTTCTGCTACGACAAGTGCTACGCTCACGCTAAGTCAGCCAAGCCTAAGCACGAGCGCGAGGATGGCTTCAACGCCATCAAGGACGAGTTCATCGCTACCATCCCTGAGGAGGAGCTCGAGGAGAAGGCACCGCTCATCGACAGATACTATCACGCTGTCGAGAAGGAGGCCATGAGAAACATGATCCTCGACGAGGGCTGCCGTCTCGACGGCCGCGTATGCGACGAGGTTCGCCCTATCTGGTGCGAGGTTGACTATCTCCCTTGCGCACACGGTTCTGCTATCTTCACCCGTGGTGAGACCCAGTCACTTGCGACTGTAACCCTCGGTACAAAGATGGACATGAAGGAGACCGACGAGGTGCTCATCCAGGACGATCAGCAGTTCGTCCTCCACTATAACTTCCCTCCATTCGCTACCGGCGAGGCTAAGAGCCAGCGCGGTGTAGGTCGTCGTGAGATCGGTCACGGAAACCTCGCCATGAGAGCTCTCAAGCCAGTGATCCCTATGATGCCTGAGAACCCATACGCAGTACGCGTGGTTTCAGATATCCTCGAGTCAAACGGCTCATCATCCATGGCTTCAGTCTGTGGTGGTTGCCTCGCGCTCATGGATGCAGGTGTACAGATCAAGAAGCCTGTAGCAGGTGTTGCCATGGGACTTATCACCGACGAGGAGAGACCAAACGACCGCTACGCTATCCTCACCGATATCCTTGGTGACGAGGATCATCTCGGCGACATGGACTTCAAGGTAACCGGTACCGCTGACGGTATCACCGCTACCCAGATGGATATCAAGGTCAATGGTCTTAGCTACGACGTGCTCGCCAAGGCACTCGAGCAGGCTCGCCAGGGCCGTCTCCACATCATGGGCGAGATGATGAAGACCATCGACAAGCCTCGTGAGGACTACAAGCCATTCGTTCCTCGTATCGAGCAGATGATTGTAGCATCTGAGTTCATCGGCGCTATCATCGGTAAGGGTGGTGAGACCATCCAGAAGATCCAGAAGGAGACAGGTGCTACCATCACCATCACCGAGACCCCTAACCCTAACGGCCAGGGCACTGTAGGTGTAGTGGACATCGCTTCAAACGACAAGGACGCCATGGCAGCAGCCAAGGCTTGGATCGAGGGTATCGTGGCTGTACCTGAGGCTGGTGAGACCTACCACGGAAAGGTAGTGTCTATCCTCGAGTTCGGCGCATTCGTTGAGATCCTCCCAGGAAAGGAGGGCCTCCTCCACGTATCCGAGATCGCTTGGACTAAGACAGAGAAGGTAGAGGATGTACTCGCAGTCGGCCAGGAGGTTGACGTGAAGCTCCTCGAGATCGATGCCAAGACCGGCAAGATGAGACTCTCTATGAGAGCTCTCACCGAGAAGCCGGAGGGCTATGTAGAGCCAAAGGCTCGTCCTGCAGGAGAGCGCAGAGGCGATCGTAGAGACGATCGTCGCGGTGGCGACCGCAGGGACGACCGCCGTGGCGGAGATCGCAGAGACGATCGTCGCGGCGACCGCAGAGACGACCGTCGTGGTGGCGAGGGCCGCGGATTCCGCAGCGAGCGTCATTTCGACAAGCCAGCTCCAGCAGAGCCAGCTGAGCCACAGGAGGAGATCTTCTAGTCTCCCCCACCCGCCCAGCTCCCAGCGCCGCGCACAGCGGCACCCATAAGAAATGCCGAGGCAGCAGCCTCCCCATTCCATACCAGCCCGACGCACCCGCGCCGGGCTTTTTCCATCCCCACACCCGCCGCG
>JAKSJL010000028.1 GCA_024398295.1 Bacteroidales bacterium | reverse complement strand
GGTGACAAGGTGATGATCTCAGGTCCTTACGGAGACTTCCTTCTCCCTAAGAACGACCCAGACAGCCAGGAGTACATCTTCGTCGGTGGTGGTGCAGGTATGGCACCTCTCCGCTCGCACATCATGCAGCTCTTCAAGACCCTCAAGACAGGCAAGACCGTTCACTTCTTCTATGGTGCACGTGCCCTCGTCGAGGCATTCTATCTTGAGGACTTCGCTGAGATCGAGAGAGAGTTCCCTAACTTCAAGTTCCACCTCGCTCTTGACCGTCCAGATCCAGCAGCTGATGCAGCAGGCGTTCCTTATGTAGCAGGTTTCGTTCACAATGTGATGTACGAGACATACCTTAAGGATCATGAGGCACCAGAGGATATCAAGTACTTCATGTGCGGTCCTCCTATGATGGTAGGCGCAGTGAACAACCTTCTTGATTCACTCGGAGTTGACCCTGCAAACATCCTCTACGATAACTTCGGTGGTTAATCGTCAGACTATACCTTATATTATAAGAGCCTGCATCTTGTCGATGCAGGCTCTTATTTTTCTTATGGATTCACGACAACTATGACAAGATAGCCGGTATCGATAGGAGGCCCGGCATCGATGGTAAACATACCTGTACCGCCGCGAAGGCAGTGCAGCGTGACTCCATGGCCGTCCGGATCATAATCATAGGTATAGATCCCCCTGCTCACATCATAGTCAAGGTCGTCCTTACATATGTCCAGAGTCGCATCTGAGGGGAACATATCACACCAGACATGGACATCTTCGCCATCCCTTGCAGTTATGAAATTACCTGGATATAGAGTCATCCAGCCTGTATTTTCCCCATCACTTGGGAACACCAGTTCATCCGGGTCGGACGAGCCCTTCCTGGTAATGGCCAGATCAAAGATATAGCGAGCATTCCTGCCTACACCCTGACGACCATCAGAGTACCCCCAGCCAGGACGGTTAACATTCAGAGGATAATACGTCTTCTCCCTTCCTATGGTTCCTTCCAGCACAAGGCGGGTGAAAGGTGTGCCTATCGACTCCTCCTGCACATCATTTGGGTATGTGTACAGGGTGACATTGATATTCTTCTTCACAGCGCCGATCCCGTGTCTTGAGGCGCCTATGCCGGTGTATATCTCCTTTACCAATGCTTCCGGATGCCCCATCTGAGCCATGTCACGCTCTGACAGACGACCAGCGTTAAGGATGTCAAGGGGCTTGAATCCATCATCTCGAAGTATCTCTGCTGACGCATTCACATTTGTCAGATAAACCCTCGCATTCTCCAGAAGTTCTCCGGAATATGGCTTGCCCGAGAAGTCACAGAGAACAGAATTCAGTACCACCTCGCTCATCATGGGTTCCAGGCTTATGGTGCAGCGGCCACCGGCCGCGACTACGCTCTCCCCGCTCATCAAGGGGAATTCTGGGTCATCCTCATACAGATGAGCCATCAGACGCTCCAGCGCGTCGTATGTGCCGACCTGCCGCACGCTGTACCCGCTCTCCGGAGGATTCGCCACCGCCACCACTATCTTATCCCCCGCTGTGGAGGCTATCGACAGCGTGCGTGGCGGCCGGTCATACCTCTGATAAGAATCCAGTTTCCTCAGTCCGTCGTCAGAAAAGGTGAAGACATCCAGGGTATGCACATAGGACGTAAAGTCGCTACCCACGGGCTTCACCGACAGATGGCCTTTCGTAGCCACTCGCTCCACAGTGATGGGTCGAACGACAGAGAAGTCCAGCACCATAGGTTCCTGCCTCTCCCCCACAGAGGAGCAGGACGATAAGAGGGCCATAAATACGAATGATATACTTAGCAAGCCGGCCAGAACGGCCTTGGGCGAACGCCCCAAGGAAGAAGGATTGGTATGTACAAGGCCCTCTCGTCCCATCATTTTCAGATAATCTCTCATACACAGATCTTTATGTTTTGAGGCAAAAATATGGACGAGACGGGCCAGTACCTTGGAATGCGTCATTTCTTCACGCACTTTTTTAAGAAATGTTGACTCTCATAAGAAATTGAGTGGTTAAAATATGTGGAAAATATTAACTTTGCCCATGTATGAAGAAGATAGCAAAATTCATCCTGAAGGGAATACTCCGTCTTTTGGGCTCGCTGCCTCTCAAGGTCCACTATAGGCTGGCACGCTTTCTCGCGTGGCTGGCGGGCGATGTGCTGCGATACCGCAGAGACGTAGTGATGACCAACATCTCGCGCTGCTTCCCAGAAAAGAACTACTGGGAGCTCGCAGGTATCAGGAAGGGGTTCTATCAGCATTTTGGAGAAGTGGTGGCCGAGGCCATCTGGTTCGGCGCGTGCCGTAATCCCAAGCGCCTCCGCGACGCCCATATCGTGGAGATGAAGAATCCAGAAGAGCTTAGCCGTCTCGCCGAGGTGTCACCTTCATGCATGATTCTCTTCTCACACACAGGAAACTGGGAGCTCATAGGAGGTATCGAGAACTACATCCCTGCCGGCGCCATGCCACCTATCACAGAAGAGAATGTATGTGTAGTATACAGGAAGCTCTCCAGCAAGATCTGGGACGAGATCATGAACGAGAACCGTACCGCTCCGCTCAAGGCCAGATCAGAGTTCAAGGGATATCTTGAGACCGAGAAGATAGTAAGGTATATCTACGAGCACAAGGACGAGATGAAGTTCTACAACCTCTGTACAGACCAGAGGCCATACTTCGAGTCTGCCGGCTACATCACCCTCGATTTCTTCGGCCAGCCAGTCAGAATCATGGCTGGAGGCGCCGCAGTGGCTCATAAGTTCCACATGTCAGTGACATACCTGAAGATGCACAGAGTATCTCAGGGTCACTACACATACGAGTACATCACGATATGCGACGACGCATCACAGATGAGCGTCGAGGATATCATGAGAAAGTACTACGATCTGGTCGAGCAGGAGATCAAGGAGCAGCCAGAGAACTATCTCTGGAGCCATCATCGCTTCGCTTAAGCCCTGGCAAGGAATTTCTTCACGCGCTCCACGGCCTTGAGGTCTGCTGGAGTGGAAGCATCATTGAACACTCCCCTCTCGAGCATGTCACGAAGTGATTCTGCGATATAGGAGAAATGCGTGTCAGACGACTGCACGTCCTTCAGATGACGTGCTATCTGTCCCTGGATCACAGGCCACTTGAAGTTCTTCGTCCAGCACTTCAGCTGATATTCTGACGCCTGCGAGCCATAAAGGTCCAGCATAAGGCCAAGTCCACGCACCCATGACGAGATCTTCTTTCCACGAGATGACGACCTGTCGATAGAACTGAGATTACAGTAATAATAGTAAAGAGGAAGCATGGTATAAGCCACCTTCGGGTTCTTCAGGAGCACCGTGCTCCACCAAGGGAAGTCCTCGAAGGCCAGTCCCTTCACGAAAGAAATGCCTTCCAGTATCTCTCGACGGATAAGATGACGCCACACATAGCAATGCTTCACAGGTTTCTCGATATCCTTAGGATGTGAAAACTCCGTGGCTACAGCCATGATATCTTCGGTGTAATCATACTTGAGCGAATCTACATCGTATGTCTTGAAAAAAGACGATGGCTTATAGTTGATATCTTCCGAGTCGAAGAGTATCCTCAGGATAAGCTTGTTTCTGTATGCTCTGTCCTTGTACCAGGATACTATATCTGCGCCGCTTCTCCTCTGGATGGACATAGCGATCTCAAAGGTCTGAGGATGGATGAAATCATCCGAATCAAGGTACACCACGAACTCTCCTCTAACGTGCTCCATGGCGGCATTTCGTGCATCAGAGAGTCCACCATTCTCCTTGTGAACTGCAACGAACCTAGGATCCTTAGCAGCATACTCATCGATGATCTGTCCGCTGGAATCCTTGGTCCCATCATCGACACAGATAGCCTCCCAGTCAGAGAACGTCTGACTCAAAACGCTATCCAAGCATCTTCTAAGGTATTTTTCGACATTATAGACTGGTATTATTACTGAAATTTTCGGCATGATTAAATCGTGTCTTTAAATCTTTCTGGTATCTTAACGACCACCTTCGCCTCAAACATGGCTGGTTTATTCCAGGCATACGGCGGCCTAACAATATTCTGTATTCTACGAGCCAATGGCACTGTTTTTTCCCAGACAGAAGCCTTCTTCTCGCTCACAAGCTTGATGGTTCCGGCTCTTTTCGCCAGATGCTTGGACCATCCTTCTGAGACAAGTCCTCCATCCCCCATCTTCGCCTTGATCCTCTCCAGATCCACGCATCCGAAATGGAAGAGGTACAAGTCCTTAACTATATGAAAGTTACCCTTCCTGGTGCGATGGAATCCTGATCCCCAGGCCACTGGAGCGCGCAGCACCGAAGCCTTCGAATAGCGTGTGGAAAGCTTCGCATAGCGCCTCTGGCTCAAGAAGCTATAAGAAGCGTCTATGACACCCTCCTCACGAAGATTCTGCCCCACATCGACACCCAAGCCCGAAATGGATGGGCAGGAAGTCTTCACCTGCGAGAGGAAATCCCTTAGCGAGACGCCCAGCTGCGGATCCACGACGAGGAACTCATCAACATCAGTGCCAATGATCAGATCATACGATGAAAAAAGACCCCTAGCCTGCTCCGAAAGGAAGTCAATGCGCCTACGGTCACCCTCGTGCACGCTGCAGGATACGTGCTCCACCTTCATGGTGTGCACGCCCTCACAGAAATCAGGCACGACCTGATCCAGGCCATCGAAGAAGACATAGAGGTTCTCCTTGCCCAGCTGGTCTCCGTAGTATTTCACCCATTTGCGGAGGAAGAATTCATCATTCCTGAGCATGGTGAGCGCTGCTATCCTTTTCATAAATATCTCGATGTAATGGTATCCTTCTCCTTAAGCTGCTCCGGCGTACCCGCAAACACCACTTCTCCACCTCTGTCGCCTGCATCAGGACCCAGGTCAATGATCCAGTCCGCCGCGCGGATGACATCCAGGTTATGCTCCACGACCACAAGCGAATGTCCCTTCGCGAGAAGGGCATCAAACGCCTTGAGGAGCTTCTCCACGTCATAGAAGTGAAGGCCTGTGGTAGGCTCGTCGAAGATGAACATGATGCGATGCTTGTCAGAAGCGCTTCCACTCATCAGCAGGAACGACGCCAGCTTGATTCGCTGGCTCTCGCCACCAGAAAGCGTCGCTGAGCTCTGTCCAAGCTTGATATAGCCAAGTCCCACATCCACGAGCGGCTGGAGCTTGGTGGCTATCGAGCGGGCGAGGTCTTCCTTTCCTTCCTTGAAGAAGGCAATGGCCTCGTCGACACTCATGTTCAGTATGTCGTCTATATTCTTTTCACGATAACGGACCTCGAGCACATCGCTCTTGAAACGCTTTCCGCCACATGAGTCGCAGACCATGGTCACATCGGCCATAAACTGCATCTCTATCTTCACGACTCCGTCTCCCTGGCACTCAGGGCAGCGTCCACCATCCTGGTTGAACGAGAAGTAGTTCGGGCCGAAACCATTGATCTTCGCAAACTGCTGCTCAGCCATGAGCTTCCTGATGTCGTCATAGACCTTGAGGTAGGTGGCTGCATTCGAGCGGGAGCTCTTGCCTATAGGATTCTGGTCGACATACTCCACTCGCGTGATGCGGTCCAGGTTTCCAGAAAGCTTCCTGAACACGCCTGGGAGGTCGCCGGTATCATTGATATGTCTATAAAGCGCAGGATAGAGGATGTCGCCGACTAGTGAGGACTTGCCGCTTCCGCTGACTCCAGTCACCACGGTGAGAGTGTTCAGCGGGAACTGCACATCCACATTCTTCAGATTATGCTCCATGGCACCCTCGACTGTGATGCTGTAGGTCCATGGACGCTTCTCGCGGGCTATGCGCTGCCTCTGTCCGAAAAGGTACTGCAGCGTGAGCGAGCGCGCCACTTGCTCGGCGTCTGGCTGGAAGTCATTCACCTTGCCGGAGAAGACCACCTCGCCGCCATGCACGCCGGCGCGAGGACCCATATCGAGCAGAAGGTCAGCGGAGCGTATGATCTCCTCATCATGCTCCACCACGACCACGGTGTTTCCGATGTCGCGGAGTCGCTTCAGAACGGAGATGAGCCTGTCCGTATCGCGCGGATGAAGGCCAATGCTCGGCTCATCAAGGATGTACATCGAGCCGACAAGCGAGCTTCCGAGCGCAGTCACCAGATTTATTCGCTGGCTCTCTCCGCCGGAAAGGGTGTTGCAGGTGCGACTGAGGGTGAGATAGCCCAAGCCCACATCCTGGATGCACCTCAGACGCGACACTATCTCGTCGATGGCGCCTTTCGCCACCGTCATCTCGTAATCATTGAGCTGAATGCCCTGGAAGAAGGCGATGGCCTCATCCACATTCATGTCGAGGACTTCGGCAATGTTCTTGCCTCCCACGCGCACATAAAGTGCCTCCACACGCAGCCTGCTGCCATGGCAGACATTGCATGATGTCTTGCCGGAGAAGCGGCTGAGCATGTACTTGTACTGTATCTTGAAGCGCTGGGTCTCTACCCATGCGAAGAATTCATTTATGCCAATGATGCTGTCATCCTCTGTGGCGCCCTTCACGCCATCCCAGAGCATACGCTTCACCTTGTCGCTGAGCTGGCAATATGGCTCGAAGATAGGGATGCCATACTTCTCTGCAAGCATGATGATGCGGTCCTTGAACCAGCCCATCTTCTCTCCCCTCCAGCAGGCGATGGCACCTTCATAGATGCTCTTCGTCTTGTCCGGTATGACAAGGTCTTCGCTTACGCCTATTATCTTGCCCAGTCCGCCACAGGTAGGGCAGGCTCCCAGAGGGCTGTTGAAGCTGAACATATAGTCATCAGGCTCGCGGAAGGTCATCCCATCCATCTCCATCCTGTTCACGAAGGTGTGGAGCTGCACCCCATTCCACACATGGACCTTTCCGTTTCCGCGTGAGAATGCATCCGCCACTGAGCCCAGGAGCCTTGTGCGCAGGTCACTGTCCTCGCGCGAGCCTGCATTCAGCTTCACGCGGTCAATGAGCAGATACATCTCAGACGGATAGTCGCCAGACTCAGCCATCTTCATGACCTCCTCTATACGGACAATGCTACCGGCAGAGAAGAATCGCGAGTAACCCTCTTCCTTGAGCTGGAGCATGAGCTCTACCTTGTCGGTCCTCTGCTCCCAGTCCAGGTCGGCCAGGACATAGGCCATCTCAGAGGAAGCGTCGAAGATGCAGGCCATCACGTCGTTTGTGCTATGGCACTTCACTTCCTGGCCACTTATCGGAGAATAAGTACGGCCCACACGGGCAAAGACAAGTCTCAGATAGTCATATATTTCCGTAGTGGTAGCCACAGTCGAGCGAGGGTTCTTCGTGCTGACCTTCTGCTCTATCGCCACTGCTGGCGGGATGCCCTCGATGAAATCCACATCAGGCTTGGTCATCCTGCCGAGGAACTGCCTGGCATAGGACGACAGGCTCTCGGCGAAACGCCTCTGGCCCTCGGCGAAGAGGGTATCGAAGGCAAGGGAAGACTTTCCCGAGCCGGAGATGCCCGTCACGACGACGAACTTCCCGCGTGGGATCTCCACATCGATATCCTTCAGGTTATTGACCTTGGCACCCTTGATGACTATGTTTCCTTGTTCTGACATCTTCATTTTCTTTTATTCCTAGGATGGCTTTCAAGCACCGCTGCCTGCCATGTCGAGGAATCAATATGTGTGTATACCTCTGTGGTGAGGACACTCTCGTGTCCAAGCATCTCCTGTACCGTCCTAAGGTCGGCTCCGTTCTCGATGAGGTGGGTCGCGAACGAGTGTCTGAATGTGTGTGGCGATATGCTCTTCGTCACGCCAGCCAGCAGAGCCTGCCTCTTCACCATCTCGAAGATGGACACGCGGCTGATAGGCTTGCCGAAGCGGTTCAGGAAGGCTATGTCATCATATTCCGGGGCAGCAGGCTCTGGTCGGCGCTCCACATAGGCAGCGACCGCCTCTATGGCCATCTCCCCTATCGGCACCAGCCTTTCCTTGTTTCCCTTTCCAATCACCCTGACCACTCCCTGGTCTGCATAAATCATGGACAGCTTGAGGCCGACGGCTTCGGAAACTCTTATGCCACAGCCATATAGCACCTCCAGTATAGCCCTATCCCTATATCCCTGCCATGTAGAGAGGTCCACGCCATCTATGATGGCTGCCACCTCATCCACAGAAAGGACATCCGGAAGGTATCTTCCAAGCTTTGGAGAGTCTATGCCATCGCAAGGATTCTCCCTGATCTCGCCCTCGAGTATCAGCCATCCGAAGAAAGAACGGAGAGAACTGAGGATGCGAGCTTGCGTACGCTTGGTTATCTTAGGCAATCTCTCGTCTATGTACGCAAGTATATCTGCAGTCACGATGTCCTTCGGATCCTTCTTTATGGACTCGAGACACTCAGATACGTCAGAGAGGTAGGAAGCCACCGTGTTCGGAGACATCCCCCTCTCGATCTTAAGATAATACGAATAATCCTTACAGAGCCTTGTATTCCTCTCCATACTTCATCATCTGACCAAGGTAGTCGTCGGTGTACTCGACCTTGTAATCCACTACCTTGCCACCCTTCACCACTGGAACGATGTCTGGGTTCACGAAACCGCCATATGGCTTGAGATGGAGTGAAGCATAACGCTCGAGAACCTCCTTGTGAAGATCCTGGTCGATATCGACTGCATACTTCTCCACAAGCTCCTTGCCTGCCTTGTAGTCACCCTCGGACTTGATTCTCTGGATCTCGGCAAGAAGGTCACCGAACAGGCCCCTGAGGGCCTCGTAATCATTGACCACGAAATATGTCTTGCCGTCGCGGATCTTCTTCTCGATGACATTCTGGGCTGCACCCTTCTCGTAGCACCACTCTGCTATGAGCTTTCTGTTCTGCATGTGGGCCTCGGTATTCTGCTTACCAAGCTCCACGCGTGAGAACTGCACCATCAGACCATTTCTGATGTAGTTTGAATACTGTGCCTTATATGCCTCTGTGTCAGGAAGGATGCTGAGCTCGACGAGCTTAGGGTCGGCGCAGTAGTAGAGGCCGAAGAGGTCAGCGCGGGTCTCCTCGAGAGTCGAGCTGAACTCGCCCATGGCATTTGGTGAGGTGCCAGGGAGAAGCTGGCCGGAGCCATGTCCAAGGCACTCGTGAAGGTCAGTATGCACCTCGTCGGTCACAGAGAGATACTTCTTCGCAAGAGCGATCTCAGCCTCGTCGTATGCGAACTCGCTGAGGGTGCTGTGCTCGCACTCATTGGCAGCATAATCATATGCGTGGGTGATGTTTGCGATGGTAACGCTCTTCGAGCCATAGTCCTTGCGGATCCAGTCCGCATTCGGAAGGTTGATGCCGATAGGGGTAGAAGGATAGCAGTCGCCTGCGAGGCAGACTGCGTTGATGACCTTCGCAGACACTCCCTTGACCTCCTTCTTCTTGAAGCGTGGGTCCACTGGAGAGTGATCCTCAAACCACTGGGCATTCTCTGACAATGCTACAGTGCGGCCAGAAGCGACATGGTCCTTGATGTTCACGAGAGCCTCCCAGGCGCCCTTACGCGCGAGTGGGTCGTTATAGTCCTCCACGAAACCATTGACAAAGTCCACGGTACCGAGAGAGTCCTGGAGCCAATGGATATTGTACTCATCCCAGAGCTTGAGGTCTCCTGTCTTATAGTAGTCCACGAGAAGCGAGATGTACTCTTTCTGCGCGTCGTTCTCTGCGACTGCGGCTGCCTTCTCGAGCTCTGCAACTATCTTCTCGATGGCTGCGCCATAAAGGCCGCCTACCTTCCACACATCCTCGCGGATGATGCCGTCAGCGCCCTTCACTACCTTCGAGTTAAGGCCATATGAGATAGGAGTCTCATCGCCAGGGACCATCATGGCCTCGTAGAACTTCTCCACCTCGTCGCGGGTGACGCCTTCATAGAAATTCACTGCTGAAAGGGCAACGATATCGCCTGAAGCATCGGTAGACTTCCTCTGCTTAAGGTACTCTGGATCATAGATCACCTTCAGAAGCTCCTCACTGTCAGCACCTACCGCTGAAAGAAGGGACTGGAAATACTCCTTAGGGCACTCAGGGAAAAACTTGTCCTCAGCGTAGTGATGATGGATGCCGTTTGAGAAGAACACCCTCTTCGCATACACGATGAAGTCCTGGAAGTACTTGCACTCCCTGTCTCCCTGATAATCCTTGATTATGGCCTCGATGGCGTGACGCACCTGGAGGTTCTGGCTTCCGTTCTGATCCCAGTAGATGTCGCGGCCCCACTTGGCAGCCTCGCTGAGATGATAGACATACTCCTTCTGCTGAAGTGTGAGGTCATCCCATCCTGGAATGGTGTAGCGGATGATCTTCAGATCCGCAAATTCATCGATAAGGTATTTGAAATCAGCCTCTTGAGGCTTCTGATCGCATGACGCGAGAGCGAGTGTCGCTCCACCTAAGGTCAACAACATTTTTACAAGCTTGTTCATTTGTCTAATTTTTGCAGTACAAAGATAGCAAAAACAATAGTTTTTGGAAAAATGTAGTACATTTGCAGATATGAGAAAGATTTACAGAAAGCTTCATGTCCTGGCCTATGCCGCGCTCATCCTGTGCGCGACATGCTGCGACTGCAAGAAAATAGAGAATACAAATGAATTCGAGAGGGTCCTCATACTTTACGAGGCAGGATTCAACTCCCTCTCTGAAGACCTTAAGGAAGACATCGAGGACGTCAGGGCCAGCTATCTGCCACTCCAGACGGACAAGAATGCCGTGGTGGTGATCAGCCAGTTCCCCCAGAAGTACTTGAACTACAAGTCCCTCACCGACGTCAGCATCACGAGACTGTCGAAGGACAAGAAAGGAAACGTCCTGGCGGACACGCTTTTCGTCATGCCTTCCGGAAGCATCATGACGAAGGCTGATGACTTCAGGAAAGCCCTCGAGACCGTAAGGATCAAGCTCAAGTCATCACACTACGGACTGCTCTTCTCATCACACGCAAGTGGCTGGATCCCATCTGGTTATTATAATGAGCCAGAAGAGTCCATCTTCAGCATGGGACCTAAGAAAGCGCCTCGCGCGCCTCTTCCTCCCGGTGCTGTCCCTTACTATGAAAATGAAGAATTCCCTGGCTATCCACGTACGAAGAGCATCGGCCAGACCGTAGTCGGAGGCATGATGGATAACATCAGCTATGAGATGGACTTAAGGGAGTTTGCAGAAAGCATCCCTATGCATATGGACTTCATCCTCTTCGATGCCTGCCTCATGGCAAATGTAGAGGTGGCTTACGAGCTTAAGGATGTATGTGACTTCATCGCCGCATCCAGCGCCGAGGTCATGAACAAGGGATACGACTACCTCACTCTCTGCGAGAGACTCGTCAAGTCAGACGTAAGTTCGCCAAGGATGGTCTGCGAGGACTATTTCAGATTCTATGAGAGCCAGACCGGCCTGTATAAGTCTGCTACCATCTCGCTTATTGACTGCAGCAAGGTAGATGCTTTGGCGAATGCCTGCAAGACCATTTTTAACAACCACAGGAGCGAGCTTGAGGCCATAGACTACACTGATGTGCAGAGGTTCTACAGATCCTACCACAGATGGTTCTTCGACCTGGAGGACATGATCGCACACTGCAAGCCTACAGAGAGCGAGAAGAAAGCATTCGACGACGCCATGGCGCAGTGCGTAGTCTATAAGGCGGCCACACCATCTTTCATGGGTGGAGGTGACTACGAGAACTCAGCAGGTTTCTACATCCGCACCCACAGCGGACTCACATCGTACCTCCCTGCAGCCATAAAGAACGCGAAGCAGCGTGAGTATCTTGATGGTTATTACAAGGAATTGGCTTGGAACAGAGCCACTTCGCTTGTTAAATAATATTTTTTTCCTATATTTGCGCCCGCATTTGAAAAGCATAGGCTTTTGGTGCAATGGGGTTTCGGCCAGTCCGAAACTGAGTAACACATTTTAAACTTTACAAACAATGCAGCATTTCGAATTGAACGGAAACGTTCGCGAGGTCGGAAACAAGGCCGTTATCAAGGCTTTCCGCGCACAGGGTCTCGTTCCTTGTAACCTCTATGGTCTCGGTATGGAGAATGTACTCTTCACAGTTACTGAGAAGGCACTCATGGGTCTCATCAACACCCCTAACTCTTTCATCGTTGACCTCAAGCTTGACAACGGCAAGTCATTCACCGCAGTTCTTCACGAGCTCCAGTTCCACCCAGTAAAGGATAACTGTCTTCACGTAGACTTCCTCGCAGTAAACGAGGAGAAGCCTATCGCTATCGACGTTCCTATCGTTATCGAGGGTCACTCAGTAGGTGTACAGAAGGGTGGTAAGTTCGTTCAGAACAGCCGCAAGCTCCGCGTAAGCGCTCTTATGGCTAACCTTCCTGACACTCTCAAGGTTGACATCACCTCTCTTGACATCGACAAGAAGATCAAGGCTGGTGAGCTCAAGTACGATAACATCACTATCCTTACCGACAAGGATTCTATCGTTTGTGGTGTTAAGGCTACAAGAAACTCTAGAGGCTAGTCTTAGCTTACATATCGCGTAAGGTATGAACTATCTGGTAGTCGGTTTAGGAAACATCGGCGCCGAATACGCTTCGACCAGACACAATATGGGATTTATGGTGTTGGATGCCTGGGCTCAGGCATCCAACATTCTTTTTCAGACTGAAAGGTACGGAAGCGTAGCAGAGGTGTCATTCAAGGGCAGGAAGATATATCTTCTCAAGCCCTCGACATACATGAATCTCAGCGGCAACGCAGTGAGATACTGGATGAACAAGCTGGATCTCCCTATGGAGAACCTGCTCGTGATTTGTGACGACCTCAACCTGCCATTTGGCACACTGCGCATGAGGAAAAATGGCAGTGACGGAGGTCATAACGGTCTCAAAAACATCAACGAACTACTTGAGAGTCAGAACTATGCACGCATACGCATGGGTATAGGAAACGACTTCTCACGTGGCCATCAGGTCGATTTCGTGATCGGAGAACTCACTGATGAGGAAAAGGAGCAGATGGGACCTATATGTGACAAAGTGATAGAAGGTATCAAAGGTTTCGTGACCATAGGTCCAGACAGGACCATGAACAATTTAAACACAAAAAAGGCGTAAACTATTGCATTTCAAAACTTTGTTTTCTAAATTGCAGTCGAAACCACGTTTACACGATATTTTACTATTTATTATAAACTTTTAAAAATCTATCATTATGAAGGCACTCGTTGAAAAGATCAATGCTGAGATCGCTGCATTCCAGAAGGAAGCTGCTGCTCAGGTAGAGAAGGGTAACAAGGCTGCTGGTGCACGCGCACGTAAGGCTGCTCTTGAGATCATGAAGGACATGAAGGAGTTCAGAAAGGCTTCAGTTGAGGCTTCTAAGTAATTCCCATCATTTTTTTATATTTTGATGCAACGTTTATGAAACCTCCTGCATCTATAATGTAGGTTTAGGTTTTAGTACACGTCTGGGGTCGTGGGCCGTGAGGTCAGCGGCCCTTATTTTTTGTTCTTCTCGTCGAAAATGAGTATAATTGTGTATTATTACAGATATGCGATTATTTAGACTCATATATACGGCTGTCCTGGTACTCTCACTGAGCCTTTCGGCTTACGCCATTCCGGCGAAGCCTGGCCTGTACAGGTATATTCAGCCCGACGGAAGCTCATTCTCCGCCTTCCTTAGGGGAGACGAATTCTATCATACCCTCACTACCGAAGACGGATGTTCTGTGATCCTAGATGGCTCAGGATGGTACTGCTATGCACGCTATGGCATCAGTGGCGACATCGAGAGCAGCGGCGTGAAGGTGGGAGCGGCAGCGCCAGCCAGCGTGCTGGCTGCGTCGCGCAGCATCCCGCACAGAGCCGTGAGGGCGAGGGCATTGGCCAGCAGGAGAAAGACGCACTCCCCTCGCATCGCCACAGCCAGCATGCAGAAGGCGCCATCCAAGTCGAAGAAAGCCATCATCGTGCTCGCACAGTTCCCTGACACCAAGTTCAGGGACAGCGAAGCGAAGATGAAGACCAAGTTCGAGAACCTCATGAACGGGAAGGGCACAAAGAGCGCCCTTGACTACTTCAACGACCAGTTCCGCGGAGAGTGGGAGTTTGAGTTCGTCATCTCCGATGTGGTCACATTGCCAGAGAAGCTCTCATATTATGGAGAGAACAGCGGAAAGACGAGCGACATCCATGCCGCCGAGGCCGTGGTACACGCGTGCCAGGCGCTTGATGCCAGCATTGACTTCTCCCGATTCGACTCCGACGGAGACGGATATGTGGACAATGTATTCGTGTTCGTGGCCGGCCACAGCGAGGCAGAAGGAGCAGCACCTTCATCCATCTGGCCACATCAGTGGTCCGTCGAGGCAGGTACTGGCCAGAAACTGATGCTTGATGGAGTCTACATCGATAATTACGCGATCGCGACCGAGCTCCGAGGCGGTCCCAGCTCTACGGAGTTCACGACCATTGGCACTTTCTGCCATGAGTATTCTCACACGCTCGGCGCCGTGGATCTCTATGATACAGACTATGAGGACAGTGGCGGCCAGACAAGGGGCCTGTATGGGCTCAGCCTCATGGATACAGGATGTTACAATGATGACGGTCGCACGCCACCTTGCTACACCGCCCTCGAGATGTGGCAGCTGGGCATCGGACATGCAGAGGCCATCACGCAGACTGGCCTCTATAGCCTCAAGCCACTAAATGAAGAGAAGAAGTATTACTGGATGCAGGCAGATATACCAGAAGAGTTCTACCTGCTGGAGTGCAGGGGCACAGATGGCTGGGACAGATACATTGGCGGAAGCGGACTGGCCATATATCACGTAGACATTTCATCCAGAAACGCAGGATACTCAGACACTTACGAGGTAGACCTATCCTATCTGGAAAGGTGGTGGTACAATGAAGTCAATGCTCGCCCATCCTTCATGGCCGCAGAAACAGTCCCAGCAAGGCCAGGCGCAGCTTACGCCGATCAGGTGCTTTGGCCTCTGGCCAATGCCACCGTCTTCTCTGCCAGCTCAAGTCCTGCCTTCCAGTACCACAGCGGCGTGTTCCCTTCCATCTCCATCAGGGACATAAAGAAAGACAGGAATGGAGTAAGTTTCTCCGTGACCGGTCCTGTGACCATAGACAGGACAGATGTATTCCAGGACGCATGCATCGTGAACTGGAACTGTCAGACAGGCGGGACATGCGTAATCAAGTGGCAAGGCTCTGCTGGAGTGGGTTCCGCAGAGGTGAAGCCATACAGCGGATGCAACTACTCATACACGATGGAGGGACTCACGGAGAAGAGTGATTATGAGATAAGCATATATGGTGTGTCGGACCCTGGTGAGTCTGCGGTGACGACCATCACCACGAAGAATTACTACAGCACAGGCTACCCATTCATATACCTCGGAACGACCAGCAGAAACCCAGACGGATCGTTCTCCAGAGGCACCAGGACTCCTCTGAGAGTATATAATGCCCGCGGAGCCAGAGAAGTGAAGTGGTTCCTCGACACCACAGCCATCACGGTCGAGGAAGATGGATACTATACCATACAGAAAGGTGGATCCTTGAAGGCCGTGGTATACTATTCTGACGGAAAGAAAGAGACCATAGTGAAGAAGATCAAGATAAGATGAGAAGACTACTATATATCCTGGCAGCCATAGTGAGCGCAGCCTGTATGACCGGCTGTTTCGGAAGCAGCGCCGACCCTTATTTTCTCAGCTACGATGAGAATGCCCTGCAGGTAGCGGGAGTTCCACAGTTCAGCTGGGACGAGAAGACCTGCCAGATGTCTTTCTCCAGAGACTCCAGGGAATTCAGGGTGTTTACCGACACCATGTCAGATTTCTACTGTGTAAAGATGTCTACCATACCCACATCAGCGGGACAGTCATTAAGCTGCGACCTGACATGGACCACTCCTGATGACATCTCCACAAGAAGCGGAATGAGTTTCCGCGTGGAGCAGATCAGCCCAGACGGGACCGTGTGGCTGTGGAACAGGAAAGAGAAAATCGGAGTAATCGTTCAAATCCTTGAATAATCAATCTACAGATATGAAAAAACACATTATCATTGCGGCAATGCTCATGGCTGCTGCCGGCATCCAGGCAGGAGCACAGAACAAGGGAGGCATCGACGCTTCGATGCTTCAGCAGATCAGCAAGGGCTACGAAGGCACAGCAGCCGACAAGGCCATCAGGAACGCGCTGAACACCACAGCGATAAACACTCTTTCAGAAGCACCTGCTACTGAGAGACTTACAGCGACAGATTTCACTCACAGAGTGAAGACGAAGGGCATTACAGACCAGAAGTCATCAGGTAGATGCTGGCTTTTCTCTGGACTTAACGTCCTCAGAGCCAGAGCTATCGAGAAGCACGACCTCGGAGCCTTCACATTCTCTCAGAACTATGTATTCTTCTACGACCAGCTCGAGAAGGCAAACCTCTTCCTCCAGGGTATCATTGACACCAAGGACCTGCCATTTGATGACAGAAAGGTAGACTGGCTTTTCCAGAACCCTATCGGCGATGGTGGTCAGTTCACTGGCGTATCAAACCTCGTGACCAAGTATGGTCTCGTCCCTAGCGAGATCATGCCTGAGACATTCTGCTCAAACAGCACTTCACAGATGTCACAGAACATCGCCAAGCTCCTGCGTCAGGATGGTCTTAAGCTTAGATACGCAAACGATGAGCTCACCGCAGCAGCATCGAAGCTCAAGGGAAAGAAGCTCGACAATGCCAAGGCAGAGGCCGCAGCGAAGCTCGAGGCCATGAAGGTGGACATGCTGAAGGAAGTGTATCATGTACTTGCACTCTGCCTCGGAGTCCCTCCTACCGAGTTTGTTTGGAACAAGAAGAACTACACCCCTAAGAGCTTCTACGAGGAGTTCGTGGGCGAGGATCTCGAGAATAACTATATCATGGTCATGAACGACCCTACCAGAGAGTACGGCAAGGTTTACGAGATCGACTATGACCGTCACGTATACGATGGTCAGAACTGGCTTTATGTTAACCTCCCTATCGAGAGAATCAAGGAGATGGCCATCGCTTCTATCAAGGACAACACAGCCATGTACTTCTCTTGTGACGTAGGTAAGTTCCTGAACAGAAAGACTGGTATGGCAGACATAAACAACTTTGACTACGAGTCACTTCTCGGCGTAAAGTTCACCATGAACAAGGAGGAGAGGATCAAGACACACGCCAGCGGCTCTTCACACGCCATGACCCTCATCGCTGTCGACCTCGACGAGAACGGTCAGCCTAAGAAGTGGATGGTTGAGAACAGCTGGGGCGCAGACTCTGGCTACAAGGGAAATATAGTGATGACTGACGAGTGGTTCAACGAGTATATGTTCCGCCTCGTTCTCGAGAAGAAATATGTCCCTCAGGACATCCTGAAGATGCTTGAGCAGAAGCCTATCATGCTTCCTGCATGGGACCCAATGTTCATGGCAGAGGAGTAGTATGAAAAGGACGATGATGATATGCGCCACGATTGTGGCGCTTACTTTCCTCGCCTCATGTGGCAAGTCACGTCACAATGGTGAGGCCGATGGAGAGGCTGCAGACAGCACAGCAGTGGCATCTGCAGTCGCAGAAGAGGCCACAGAGGACACCTGGACGAAGATAGATCCTATGGAGCTCGAGATGATGCCTGTCAAGTCTTTTGCAGAGGACTGGAAGGCCCTCTGCGTGGGCACGGCGAAGAACATGAACGCCATGACCATCTCGTGGGGCACGATTGGCCAGCTCTGGAATAAGAACGTAGTCATCGTATATGTCTCATCCGACAGGTTCACGAAGAAGATGATGGACGAGAACAAGTACTTCACTGTCGTAGGCTTCCCAGACAAGAAAGAGTACCGAGATGCCATGGTCTACCTCGGATCGCACTCAAAGAAAGAAGTGAGTGACAAGCTTGTGGAGGCACATCTTACAGCAGAGTTCACCGAACTCGGCAACCCTATCATCGCAGAAGGAAACCTGGCCATTGAGTGCAAGAAGATCTATGAGGCACCTTTCGACCTTGACAAGGTTCCTTCAGACGTACGCGAGAAGTTCTACTCCGCCATCGGTGTACACACTATGTACATCGGCGAAATAGTGAATATATGGAAGAAATAGAGTCCCCTATTTCTTGCGCGAGAGCACAGGAAAAAGAGCGATAAGATATCCGACCACGGCCACACCGGCCGTGGTTAAAAGTATATCCCCCCACTGAATAATGACGGGGTATGCCGAAACCATGAAGTTTCCAGGCATCTTGATGAAGCCGAATCTCTGCTGCAGGAAAGCGAATGCCAAGCCTATCAGCAGGCCAAATACGAGGCCAAGCAGAGAGATGAGCCATCCCTCCAGCACAAAGATACGGTCGACAAGCGACTCTGTGGCGCCAAGGCTTCGGAATGTGGAGATATCGTCTGTCTTCTCGATGATGAGCATGGACAGACTGCCGAAAATATTGAAGGCTATGATGAATATGATGAAGATAAGTATGAGGAAGATAGATACCTTCTCATACTTCATCATCTTATAGAGCGACTCATTCTGCTGAAAGCGATCGAGGACGCGGTATCCATCCCCAAGCTTCTCTTCCAGAGTCCTGAAGACAGCCTTGCGCTGGCGGGAGCTGAGTCCCTCCACAAGCCTTATCTCCACAGCAGAAACTTCATCCCTATAGCCCAGAAGCTCCCTCATCGACTCCAGAGGCAGCAGTACCAGCGACTCGTCGGTCTCTGCATTCACAGAGAATATGCAGGAAGGGCGCGCCTTTACACTTTTTATGGAAGCCGTAGGATTGGCCAATGATATGGCCTTGTCTCTGGCAGGGAAATACACCTCCAGAGGAACCACAAAGCGTGTGTTGAGATCAAGCTTGTAGGCAAGCCCTGCTCCTACCGCACACATCGGCATCTCGCCAAAATGCAGTTTGAACTCACCCTGGCGGACATGGGTGCGAAGAAGTGACTCCTCCTCATACACCGAGTCGACACCCTTCGCTGTGGCTATGCCCTGATGGGAATCGTAGTTCACAAATACATTCTCCTGAAGCACGCTGCACATATTGAACACTTCTGGTGCAGTGTACGCCCAGTCAAAAGCATCCCCTTCCGGGACAAAAGTCTTGCCTTCGGAAGGGGTGATGAGTATATCAGGATCGAGGTCGCTGAGTGATGACTTCACGAGCGAGTCGAAACCATTGTAAACAGAAAGGATGATGATGAGCGCCGCCGTGCCCACCGCCATACCCGCAGCGGAGATCGCAGAGATGATGTTAATCACATTATGCGACTTCCTCGCGAAAAGGTACCTCTTGGCAATGAAAAACGGCAGGTTCATGTCACAAACTACATCTTGAGCAGCTGGTCAATGTGCTCGGCGTAGTCAAGGGTAGTGTCAAGGTAGAAAACGATCTCAGGAACGATGCGGAGCTGCTTGCCTACTTTCTGGCCGAGCTCTCCACGATACACCTTCACGTTCTCCTCGAGGATCTTCATCACCTCAGGAGCCTTGGCCGATGGGAAGATGCTAACATAAGTCTTCGCAATCGACAGGTCTGGGCTCACGCGAACCTCGCTCACAGTGACCATGGCACCGCCAAATACGGCCATGCCCTTGCTTCGCAGGATCTCGGCCATGTCCTTTTGGATCTCACGGCCGACCTTGAGCATTCTTGTACTTGGTGCCTTATCCATGATTACTTAACGTTGATGATGTAGTAGTTCTTCTTACCCTTCTGAACGAGGATGTACTTGCCATCAAGGATGAAGCTCTCGTCGACCTGACCATTAGGGTCGGTGAACTTCTCTTTGTTGAAGCTGACACCATTTCCCTGGATCATCTTCCTAGCCTCACCCTTGGATGGGAACACCTGGGTGTCAACTGCGAGGAGCTCAAGGACATTGATAGGAAGCTTCGACTTCTCTACGTCGAAGGTAGGAACACCGTCAAATACCGCGAGGAATGTCTTCTCGTCGAGGGCCTTGAGAGCCTCTGAGGTACCCTTGCCGAAGAGCATCTCAGATGCAGACACTGCATTCTCATACTCCTTTTCGCCGTGAACCATGATGGTGATTTCCTTCGCGAGGAGCTTCTGGAGCTCACGACGCTCTGGGCACTCTGCATGAGCGGCGATTGCGCTCTCGATAGTCTCCTTGTCGAGCATGGTGAAGATCTTTATGTACTTCTCGGCGTCCTCATCGCTCACATTGAGCCAGAACTGATAGAACTGATAAGGAGAGGTGCGTTCTGGATCAAGCCATACATTTCCCTTCTCGGTCTTTCCGAACTTTCCACCGTCAGCCTTCTTGATGAGTGGGCAAGTAAGTGCAAACGCCTCGCCTCCGCATGTACGGCGGATAAGTTCTGTACCAGTGGTGATGTTTCCCCACTGATCCGCGCCACCAAGCTGGAGCTTAACTCCATTATGCTGGTAGAGGTAGAGGAAGTCGTATCCCTGGAGGAGCTGATATGTGAACTCTGTGAATGACATACCCTCTGAAGACTCGCGAGAAAGTCTCTTCTTCACTGAGTCCTTGGACATCATGTAGTTTACAGTGATAAGCTTACCGATGTCGCGGGTGAAATCGATGAAGGTGTAGTCCTTCATCCAGTCATAGTTATTCACGAGTTCAGCCTTGTTAGGAGCATCCGACTGGAAGTCAAGGAACTTACCAAGCTGCTCCTTGATGCACTTCACATTATGTGCAAGGGTAGCCTCATCGAGGAGATTCCTCTCCTGGCTCTTCATGGATGGGTCGCCGATCATTCCGGTAGCACCACCCACGAGTGCGTATGGCTTATGCCCACAAGCCTGGAAATGCTTGAGGATCATGATACTTACGAGGTGTCCGATATGGAGTGAGTCGCCCGTAGGATCGATGCCGACATAAGCGGCTGCAGGGCCCTTCATGAGCTCCTCCTCGGTACCTGGCATGATGTCGTGGATCATGCCTCTCCACTTGAGTTCTTCTACAAAATTCTTCATTATCTATTCTTGTTTATTTTCAAATTCGCATAAGTGTGCAAATTTAATCAAAAACTAAGAATAAAGAAAATCAGAACTCTATCCTGTAACTGATGCTAGGCATTATAGGAATCAATGACAGCTGTTTCCATGACCTGTCCTCCGAATCGTAGAACACCATAAATGGGTTATGTCGGTTCAAGATATTGTAGACGCCTACATTTAAACTGTGTTCATGTCCATTCTTCGCCCAATCCACATAATACCCGACATCGCATCGCACATAGTCAGGCATCCTGTAATTATTTACGGAAGAGTATATGTAAATATTAGTTTGACCTGTACCACTTAACAATGTCCCCTCAAACACGCCCATGGGCACCGTCTCGAAATGGCCAGACTGCCATGTCACGAGAGCCGTGAATCCCATGCTCCTTTCGCGAGTATCTACCATAGCGTATCTACTTGAGCAATTCAGTATATTCCTTCTATCAAACTTAGCAGGAAATGACATTCCCTTGTTAACATTCGGAAATGTCCTGTCAGTCTTCGAATATGTGTATGACAGCCTGAAATCGACCGGTCCAGCCATACATTCAAGCATACTTTCTACGCCCAATGACGTCCCCACGCCGATGTCAATGTTATTTTCCCAGCCAGCCAAAGACGAGCTGAATAGGCTCTTTGAATCTCCGAAAAACAGAAGATTGCTGATATTCTTCTTATATGCTCCCACAGAACATTTGACTGACTCCGTCTCTATCCCCAAACCTAGATAATACTGTGTACTATATTCAGGCAGGAACTTCTCATCAGATGGGACCACCAAATCGACAGACCACCCTATCGGAATACCTTCGAGGACATGATGGAACTGACATCTCCAGTCGGCAGTCGACTCAAGATACAACCACGGCACTATATTTATTCTACACAGCAGATCCGCCTCTGGAACTTTTTGGCATGAGCCATTAAGCCGCTTATACATGTTAAGCTGCCCAGTAGCCCTGAAATCATATCTCCTATCTTTTTTCAACTCAGGCTGAAAATAGACCGAATAAATCAAGTGATTTGAGGCATGGTCTACCAGAGGATAGTCAGTAGGGAAAATCACGGCATTGCCAGAATATTGATTTGATGTACCAGGGTTGTATCTGGCATACTTGACACGCTCACCAAAAGAAACAGAGAGCAGCTCATTACACTGCCTGGTCACGGTGAATTGCTGAACGAGCTCTTGTATAGATGATCTTATCGCCAGCGAATTTTCACTTTCTGACAGCCTCGCTTCCATGCCCTGTCTATTATGGAATTCATTCGCGTAGAATTGACCATTGAGGCTCCATCCTCCATCTCTACGCCCTTGATACTGAAGATTCACATATGAATTTGACCACAGCATGGAAACTGAAGAATTGACACTCTGACGATAATAATACGAATCACAGCTATGAAAACCAGAAAGGCTTAGTTCATCTTGTGTCGAAAACTTCCAGCATAGCTTCCCGAAGACGTCATACACAGCAGCCTTCAACTTCCCTAAGGAATCTGCCGATGCCCCACAGATATTACGGATAGCCGAATATTCAAGAGGCAATGGAGACACCCTCAAGCCACCTGTAAAGGACACTTTTCCCTTGACGACCGGCACATTGACTAATCCACCAACAATAAAGTTGCTTGCTTGAAAAGCCGTCTTGATTTCTCCATCATCGGGAGTTAATGAAACCAGTCTAAGATGAGAAGCTGTAGCATCAGAATCCTCCACAGAGAAACCACCCCTGCAGAACCGAGCATTGTCTACCAATTCTGTAGGGAATACAGATGCTAAGCCCAGCAGATGGCTCGCGCCGTATATCGTGACACCATCAACAGTGAATCTGTTTCCGCCCAAATCTCCGCCCCTGACATAATATGTCGAAGACCCTTCCGCTGCAGATGCCACACCAGGAAGCGTCTGTACATACCTAATGAAGTCAGCCTCTCCAGCAGCAGAAACCATTCTACGCACTTCTGACCGCAGAACGGTTTTCTCACCCGGAATCGCTTGAAAACGATGTTCCTGCTTGATAGCTGCGGGAAGAGTATCACGCACTTGAGTGACATCCTGAGCGCCAAGAAAGATTTGGCTGACTCCCATCAGTATCATAACTATGGACAATAATCTTTTACGAGCAGCAAACATATTCTCATTCTACTTAAGGTTGGCAATCTTGATAGCAAATTCCGGGTAAATATGATTGGCTCCGAAAATCCCCACACCACCAGAAATATTTGAATAGATATTATCGGTGTCATAAACTGACACCACGAAATTATCTTCGTTGAAATGCCTTGTGTAAACATTCTTCAGATACCTATCATATTCGTATGAGACGAAGTTTCCCATTACAGGAACCGATAAGTGTCCTCCATTCACTCTGGTTTCGTCAAGTTCTACCGACAGCGTAAAATCCGACGTAGAAACAAAAGGACTAGATTTCAATTCTTCATCTGTGAGTCCATTTGAATAGTTTACAGGATGAACTATTCTTAAAATCTTCTTATGAAGCGGAAGATCTGGGCAAAGCACAAGACGCCAGTCATCCCACTCAGGATACCATTCAAGGTCGTACAGACACTTTAAGTCAGACACCACCTTTCCAGTAACATTGAAGTCATCCACATTAAGGTGATCTGTCGCCAGATGATCAGCAAATTGTCCTGTAGTGTCCTCCCACCAATACAGAAATGTATGCGTTTCAGGGTATAGACGACCATGTGTAGTGCGTCCCTGAATCCACACATACGAAGTCTCCAATGGATCAATATATTTATACAAAGGTGGAATACCTGGACGCCGAGCTAATATACAATAACTATACGAACTTTTCACTTTTGCATCATTTCTCGAGATTTCACGTACATGCAAAATATAGTCGTCCGGCATAGTGGTCTGAGCTCTCAGGGTATCTCCACCAGGTAGAACAACGATCAGCTGGTATTTTTGACGACGAGTAGGAAAAAAACTGGACTTGTAAGTGCGCCCGCCAAAGTGCTGAAAACGGCAAGAAGTATCCAGAATCTCACCATAGTCGCCCATTCTCAAGATATACGCATCTGCTTCTGTTATAGGCAAACACTCACTTTCCCCCATCATCTTCGACCAAAATAATTCCATGGTCTGCGTCGAATCATTGATCAAGACACAATGTACGACGGGCTTACGTTCTTCTCTTGTATCAAAAACTATACTATCGACACATGATACCATCAGTGGAGAAAGGGCTGCAAATAACAAAACATACAACTTGTTCATGCTAAATATTCTTCACTATTGTTACCCTATCCCCGAATGGATTATCAAAGTCCACCCAGACATAACTTGGAAGCTGATAATCTTCTGAAATGGTATAATCAACTAGAGTTCCGCCCTGAGCCATGAATTCTATTCCAGATCCATCACTATCCCAATGAAAATTTGAGCAACCTACAGGATAGCCAACCAGACTGAAACTACCACCATTTTCCGAAAAGTTCCCCATAATCAACTCATCCTGGAAAAATATGCCAGAGTTCCATAGACAGATATCCTTTGACAACGATATTGAATCGTATGAAGAATCCACAGTTGCACACAATGTCACCCACTCAAAGGCCGATGTTGAATTGTTTGACACT
>JAKSJL010000027.1 GCA_024398295.1 Bacteroidales bacterium | reverse complement strand
AGCTTGTCCGCAAGAGTGGTATGGAACCGCTTCTTCCGGATTTCTTAGCTTCTGAGTACGATTGCATGTCCTTTGATTTAGATAACCCTGAAGATATGACCATTGGATACTTCAATGTCACCTACAAGGGCGCGCCACTGCGCTATCATACATTCTGGGATGACCAGTGCATCACCGACAGGTGGCCTTGGGGATTCTCTGACCTCGCATATATCTGGGACAGAGCAGACAAGGAGGAGTATGCAGAGATCGTGAAGGGTGGACCTTACGACTGGGGATATGACTCGGCGAAGTGCTCATGGCCTATCCACAGCGTCAAGGAAGGCGACACCCTCAAGGGACCTTGGCTGCTTGAGCAGAAGGCACTTGTAAGCTCTCAGATCACCAAGGCAGGCTATCGCCTCGCTCACCTGCTGAACTGTACATTTGATAAGAAATACGCAAAAAAGAATAGATAATGGATTTCGCAGAAGTTATTCAGAAGCGTCATTCTGTACGCCGCTTCACCGAGCAGCCTGTGGAGAAGGAAGTGCTTGACACTATCCTCGACATGGCATATACAGCACCATCTTCAAAGAATACGAAGAGCAGCGCATTCATGGTAATCGATGACCCAGATACCCTCCTGGCACTTTCCGAGATGCGCGATTACGGCTCAGCGCTCATCAAGGGCGCTCCTGTCGCTGTGGTCGTGATGGGTGATACCACGAAGACTGACCTCTGGAGAGAGAATTGCGCCATCTCGGCCACCTTCATCCAGCTTGCTGCCACAGCCATGGACCTGGGCTCGTGCTGGGTGCATGTGAATGGCAGGCCTCGCGTACGCAAGGACCCTTCACAGGGCGACGCAGAGAGCTATGTGAAGGCTCTTCTCGGCCTCAAGGACGAGATGCAGGTGCTCTGCGTGGTAGCCATTGGATATGAGGCTGTAGAAGAATAGTATGAGAAGACTCTTCACGTTGATCGTCATGGTCTTGCTGCCTATGAGCATGTGGGCGGCAGGTTTCAGTGTGTCCGGTCGCGTGGTTGAGGATAGGTCAGGCGCCCCTATGGGCGGTGTCGTGGTTACCCTGGATGACAATTTCCTCTGGGCTGTGACTGACGAGAAGGGAGATTTCTCCATCCTGAATGTCCCCAAGGGCAAGTACACATTGAAAGTGAGCTGCCTGGGCTTCGTAGACGATGTCAGGCAGATTGAGGTCAATGCAAACGTAAGCGGTATCGCGGTCAAGCTGAAAGAGAACTCATTGGCCCTCAAGGAAGTGGTGGTGACAGCACAGAAGGCGCATGACGGCGTCGGCACCTCGCACACCCTGGGAAGGGATGCGCTGAACCATCTGCAGATGTCGAGCATGTCCGACATGGCGGCTCTGCTCCCTGGCGGAAAGACCGTGAACCCGGACCTCACCTCGTCGAGCGCCATGTCGTTGCGCTCGGGCGCCTCTTCGGCGGGTAACGCCTCATTCGGCACCGCGCTGGAGGTGGATGGCGTGCGTGTCGGAAACAATGCAGGATTCGGAGCGATGTCGGGCGCGGATACCCGAAGCGTCTCTGTGGATAATGTAGAGTCAGTGGAAGTCATCACTGGCGTGCCTTCAGCGGAGTATGGAGACCTCAACAGCGGTATGGTGAAGATACACACCCGCAAGGGTCGCACCCCTCTGAATGTGTCGTTCACGGTCAACCCTCGCACATATCAGACCTCGGTCTCAAAGGGAGTGGCGCTTCCTAAGGACAGGGGAGTGATCAATGTCAGCGGCGAGTGGGCGCGTGCCACCCGCAAGCTGGTCTCTCCATATGAGTCATATACGCGTCGCGGTGCGTCGCTGGCTTATTCAAACACCTTCTTCAAGAAGCTCCGCTTCGAGATCGGTGCCACGGGAAACCTGGGAGGAATGAACAGCGAGGATGATCCAGATGCCTTCTCTGGCGAGTATAAGACTGTGAGGGACAATGCTTTCAGGGCAAATACATCTCTCTCATGGCAGATAAACAAGCCTTGGGTGACGAGCCTCAAGATGGACGCTTCTGTGAATTATGGTGATAACCTTGCCCATACACATGCGTTCAATACTTATGGATCGCATCAGCCATCCATCCATGCCGAGGAGGAGGGCTACCATCTGGCAGACAGACTCCCTCTTACATATTTCTCGGATCTTATCGTCGATTCCAAGGAGCTGGATTATGCGGCATCCTTCAAGTACGAGCTGCTGAAGAAGTGGGGCGAAGCGAAGAGCTCGTTCAAGGCGGGATCCCAGTGGAAGGCCAACGGAAACATCGGTCAGGGCGAGTACTATGAGGACCCTGCACTTGCGGCGAACGGCTATCGTCCTCGCCCATACAGTGAGTATCCATTCATGCATAATCTCTCCGTGTATGGAGAGGAAGACCTTACGGTGCCTGTCCTCGGGACCAAGGTTCAGGTAGTCGCTGGACTCAGAATGGAGAATGTGTTCATCCAGGGTACTCAGTATGACCACATGAATACATTGTCTCCGAGACTGAATGTGAAATGGATGCTGTCCGAGGCTTTCTCGGTCCGTGGAGGCTGGGGAGTCACCGAGAAGCTACCGTCGTTCTATATCCTTTATCCTAAGCAGGAATATCGTGATATCCAGACATTTGGCTTCTCTCATGGAGATTCGTCATCTTATATATACTATACCCAGCCTTTCTCTATGGTGTATAATCCTTCGCTGCGCTGGCAGCGTGGACAGAATGCCGAGCTGGGCGTGGACGCGAAGATTCTCGGGGCCAAGATATCCCTTGTGGGATTCTATAACAAGACCCAGTACCCTTACCAGCTTAGGTCGCTGTACACTCCTTTCGAGTATCGTATCCTTCAGCTTCCTTCAGGCTACAGCATGCCTTCTGACCCTCAGATCAAGGTGGACAACCAGACCGGACACGTGTATGTTCGTGATGGCGAGAATGACTGGTGGATGCCTATGGATACCAAGGTGACAGACAAGACCTTCGTGAAGTCCACCCGTCAGGACAACGGCTCTGACGTAGATCGTGCTGGAGTCGAGCTTACCCTCGACTTCCCTCAGATAGAGTCCATATTTACTCAGTTCCGTCTGGATGCCTCGTATAACTACACGAAGACCCATGACGAGACTTTAGGCTACTACTATCAGACCGGATGGTCACACACGAACCTTCCGAACCGTTCATTCCAGTATGTGGGCATATATGCAAATGGAGGCTCAGGTACTCCGGTAGTGAATGGAAAGGTGACGTCAAACCTCGATGCGAACCTGACCATGATCACTCATATCCCTCAGGCTCGCCTCATCGTCACATGCCGTCTGGAGGCGTCTCTGCTTACCCGCATGCGTAACATATCAAGCTATCAGGGCAAGGACTATGCATTCACCGTGAGCGAGTCTTCCAAGGTTCCTACCGGTGGAAACATATCCGATGGTGACTCATTCACCGCTGTATATCCTGTGGCATACATGGATCTCGACGGCATGGTGCATGAGTTCACTGCTACGGAAGCATCTGATCCTCAGTTCGCAAACCTGATCCTTAAGTCGGGGAATGCATACACTTTCGCTCAGGATGGTTACGGACCATACATGTCCGCGAACCTCAGCATAACCAAGGAGATGGGCGACCATGTCAGCATCTCCTTCTTCGCAAACAATTTCACTAATTCACGTCCGTATGTGGTGTCCATGGCTACAGGCATAGGAGCGATCTTTACTCCTTCATTCTACTATGGACTCACTTGTCGACTTAAGTTCTGATCGTCATGAAGAGACTCTTATACATATTGTTCATAAGCGTGCTCCTGATGTCCTGCGATCGCGACAAGGCTGTGCCTTACGGCGACCTCTGCGAGGTCAGCGTGATGGCCGAGTATCCTTCCGAGTTCAGCTCTTTTGTCCGCCAGGGAGTTACAGTACGCGTGGAAGACATAAACCTTGGCTCTGTCTACGAGTCGGGAACAGATGGCTCAGGATGCGCGCATTTCAAGCTTGTGAAGGGACTCTATCGATTCAGTATCAGTGATATAGCTGATCAGGATATCTTCAACGGCACAAGCGACAAGGTAAGCATAACCTCGTCATCGCAGGTGAGGGTGGGCCTCATGCATTCGAAGGCGGGCTCCATCATCATCAAGGAGATCTACTGCGGCGGCTGCAAGCGTCTCCCGCAGGAGGGCACATACCAGATGGACAAGTACATTGTCCTGCATAACAATGATTTCCGTGTGCAGTATCTGGATTCGCTGTGCTTCGGCAGCCTGTCGCCTTATAATTCGAACTCAAACAATGTCTGGGTGAGCAGGGACCCCGTGACAGATGCGATCATTTATCCAGACTTTGTCCCTATCGTCCAGTGTATCTGGCAGTTCGGTGGCAGTGGCCATGATTTCCCTCTGCAGCCAGGTGAGGACGCTGTCCTCGCTGTGCACGGAGCCATTGACCATACCATCCAGTACCCTCTGTCGGTGAACCTGAATAAGCCGGACTACTTCGTCTGCTACAACAGCACATATTTCACAAACCCTTCCTACCATCCTGCGCCAGGAAACCTCATCTCGCAGGACAGGATACTGGATGTGGTGATAAAGACTGGCCAGGCAAATGCCTACACCCTGTCGCTGAACTCTCCTGCAGTGGTGATTTTCCGCGCCCAGGGCACTGCCATCGAGGATTTCGTGCTTACTCCAGATGCTGTGAAGCCTACTCCAGGCGATACACATAACCCTATCGTGGCGATACCGCCTGAGTGGGTAGTGGACGCTGTAGAGGTGTTCAATGGCTCCACAAATGCAAACACGAAGCGCCTCCAGCCTTCGCTGGATGCTGGCTATGTCACTCTTTCCGAGACTTACCTAGGCCACTCCCTCATGAGGAAAGTGGATGCGGAAGCATCTCAGAAACAGGGATATGAGGTTTTATCTGACACTAACAATTCTTCAGTTGACTTCTATGAGAGCGAGAAACAGTCATTGCATGAGTAGGGGATTGATTACCCTCGTCGCAGTGTTCTGCCTCGCTGCGACATCATCAGCCCAGCAGTATGACAGGGTGGTGAAGAAGAACCATTGGAGTGTGTTATCCAATGTGAACGGCATCCGTCAGGACCGTGCAGAAGATGCAGCTTATGCGGAGCTGTATTCTGGCCTCGAGAGGGGTGGCTTTAAGAGCTACTCCGAGAGTCTGAATCCATGGCGTGCCGGTGCTCAGACTGCCGCCATCGTCCATCTCGACAGGTTCTCGATGGCCGGCGGCTTCTCCTTTGAACAGTCCCAGGGAGACCAGATGTGTGGATCCATGTTCATCCATCCTGGTATTTACCCTGTCGATATGATTGAGTTCATCCCAGGCAAGAAGACCCTGCAGACATATGCGTTCGACGGCGGTATCTCCGTCGACCTTACGCCGTCTGTCCGCCTGGGTGGAAAGATGGACTTCATGTCCTCCAACTGGTCCAAGAGAAAGGATCTTCGACATACGAACTACAGGCTTGACCTCGCTGTCACTCCTGGTATCCTTTTCCATAGCGGGGACGTCGCTGTCGGACTTAACTACATCTTCAAGAGAGACACAGAGACCATCACTGCCGAGCAGATAGGTACAGGAGAGTCCACATACTATGTGTTCCATGACAAGGGACTCATGTATGGAGCATACGGCCCTTGGGGAGGAAGCGGCATCCATCTCGATGAGGTCGGAGTGTCAGGCTTCCCGGTTGTGCGTAACTTCCATGGTGGCGCCCTTCAGCTCGATGCGGACGGCTCGCTCTTTGAGCTCACCTATCTTCATGGTGCAGGCAAGGCTGGAGAGAAACAGTCTACATGGTATCGATTCCCAAGCAATACTTGGAAGCTCATGTGGTCAGACAAGTACATGTTTGGGGAGACAGTGCTGCTTTCGCGCCTCTCTCATGAGTATAATTCAGTGAGAAACAGTGAGACAGTGCTTGAGAAAGTGTCTTCTGGTGGTGTCTCATCCATCATCGAGCATGGAGAGAACCTCATCTATAGCGAGAAGTCCCAGGAGACGGTACTTGAGGACGAGCTGATTGCCGAAAGGTGGGAGTTCCTTCTCAGGGTGAGCAGGAAGTCGACCAGCAGTGAGGCCTTCCAGATGTATCCATTCGTGGCTGCGCAGAACCTTGATCTGTATGGCATCACACTAGCTCCAAAGCTCCGCAGGACAGCGTGGGAGCTAGGAGCGGCATTCACATTCGCCGCTGGAGCGGTCAAGGAAGACAGCTACAAGACCACTGAGGACAGCGGCGTCGTGACGTCGCCTTTCCGCCTCGACGAGTATTATCAGATGGATATGGAGTACAAGACATCCAAGCGTCTAGGCGTGGATGTCGACCTGCGTATACATCTCCCTAGACAGATATATCTGAAACTGGATGCCTCTGTTATCAAGGCATTCAACATAAAGACCTTGGGAGGGGACATGAGGTATGCCTCTACCATTGGCTTAGGTTATGAATTTTAAAGTGACAATGATATGAAGAAGTTCTTTTTTCTCGCATCAGCCCTGGTGGCGCTCGTCTCATGCCATCAGCTCACACCAGAAGCAGCAGCTCCAGGCAAGGTACGCATTGAGCCTGTAATTACCCGTGCCACGGAGGTGAACTTCGAGGATGGTGATGCCATAGGTGTGGCTATCTCCAAGTCAAATGGAGAGAAATATGCTGATAACAAGAAGTTTACATATTCTGGCGGTGCTTTTACAAGCGACCTTGACTGGTATGGGGATGGAGGTATGTCCTCATCCATAAATGCATATTATCCTTATTCGGAAGGCGGTTTCCCTTCTACCTTCACCGTAGGCACAGACCAGACTTCCGGCGCTGGTGCGTATGACCTCATGGTGGCTGCTAAGTCCGAGGTGATGCCTCAGGTGTCACCTGTGACCATGGTATTCAAGCACCAGCTGACCCAGATAGTGATGAATGTCACAAATACAGCCGGAGTGGAGATCGACAAGATAGTGTTCAAGGGAGTTATCCCTACCGTAAATGTCTCAGTGTCAGAAGCTGGCGAGGTGCTCGCGAGCGTGGATCCTACCGCTGAGAAGGTTGACATCGTAGCGGAGCCAGTCACTCCGAACCTAAAGTACCGCGCAATCATTGCCCCTCAGACACTCTCATTTGGCGTCTCTCTCACCACCAAGCAGGGAGGCAGCGTGGTCAGCCAGTTCACCGAGGTGACCATGAAGCCAGGCTATTCTTATGCGATCAATGCTGAAGTCACCGCCCAGGGCGTGCGCTTCTCACTCGCAGGCGAGATCGAGGCTTGGGAGAATGGCGGCAACCTAGATCCTCAGACCCCTTCAAAGCCTGACTTCGAGGAGGGTGATGGCTATTTCACATACGGAGGACTCAGATACGCTACCGTGAAGCTTGCTGACGGCAAGGTGTGGATGGCGGAACCATTGGCATACGTCCCTAGTGGCATGACAGTATCTGATGATGCGTCCAAAGGCGACATCTGGTACCCATATTCTTCAAATGGATCAGTGACTACTCCTCTCAAGGATGAGGCATCCATCAAGGCGAAGGGTCTCCTTTATAGCTACAATGCTCTCATGGGCACAGAGATCAGCGACAGTAACTGGGATAAGCTCGAGGGCGCCCAGGGCATCTGCCCTGAAGGCTGGCACATCCCTACCAGAGCGGAATGGTACGCCCTCTGCGGCACATCAAATGCGAGCGCATTCCTCGGAGAGTCAGGTACGCAGACCGACGCAAGCGCGTGCATGTGGGACAAGGAACTCGGCTACGCCAGCGTAGGCAAGTTCAATGAAGCAGGCTTCAACTTCGTCCTTTCAGGCTGCGTGGCTTCATCGAAGTACAATGTTCTCATCATCGACTCAAGCGTCTCAGACCTTGAGGCTCTGTATGGCCAGAACAGAATGGCATATTATGCTTGTTCTTCCCCTAATAAATCCACCCAGTTCTTTGCCCTTATGACCACCTTCACCTCGGTGAACGCGAAGGGTAAGGTTTCGCTTGCTTTTGCCACCCTCGGAAAGACTGGTGTTCAGGTTCGCTGCGTGAAGGAATAATTAGAATATTCTTTTCTTGATATTTTGGTGGATATTACCTATTTTTGCACCGCTCAAATTGGAGTGGAGGATAATTATTGTTTATACCAAAATATTTTTACCGCGTCCTGAGCACAGATGTGCTTCTTTTTTGATTTTCTCGATCAGGAAAAAGGGGGGCGTCTTTGGGACGCAAAAACCTCTTTAACTAAGTTATGTTTAAGAATTTTCCTGGTTACCAGCTCGTGGAGTCTTATCATGAGTGGAAAAAACAGCACAGGACCGAGGACAAGACTGTGTCCAGAGCGATCAAGCTAGTAATTGCCGTTGTAGCAGCACTTGTTGTTTGCTGTCTCCCTATGGAGAATTGGATTGCTGGATTGACGCTTATTCAGAAAAGAACCATGGCGATATTCCTTTTCGCCATTCTCATGTGGCTATTTGAAGCCGTTCCGGCATGGACCACTTCAGTCATGGTAGTGGTGCTTCTGCTGTTTATGACGTCAGATAGTAGTCTGATATTCTTCAGAAATGGTAATCCTACCCTTCTGGGTACCTTTACCAGCTATAAATCATTGCTTCACTGTTTTGCTGATCCTATCATCATGCTGTTTATCGGTGGCTTTGTACTCGCGATTGCAGCTTCGAAGTGTGGACTTGACCTGACGCTGGCCAGAGTGATGCTGAAGCCTTTCGGTACAAACCCTAAGTTCGTCACCCTTGGCTTTATCCTCGTCACAGGTGTTTTCTCCATGTTCCTTAGCAACACAGCCACCGCTGCGATGATGCTTTCACTCCTTACACCTATCCTCAAGGCACTACCTGCTGATGGTAAGGGTAAGATTGCGCTTGCACTTTCTATTCCTATCGCCGCGAACATAGGAGGTATGGGTACACCTATCGGAACCCCTCCGAATGCGATTGCCCTCAAGTACATGGGTGAGATCGGTATCACCATCGGTTTCGGTCAGTGGATGGCATTCATGGTCCCTCTTACCATCCTTCTGCTTCTCATCGGCTGGGTCATGCTCCTGAAGCTTTTCCCATTCAAGGCGAAGACCATTGACCTGAAGATTGAAGGTGAGACCAAGAAAGATTGGCGCTCTATCGTAGTGTATGTTACATTCGCCGTGACAGTGCTCCTCTGGGTGCTCGACAAGGCAGTGGGCGTAAACTCAAATGTTGTGGCTATGCTTCCTGTGGGTGTCTTTGCTGTCACCGGTGTCCTCACCAAGCGTGACCTTGAGGAGATCAACTGGAGCGTGCTCTGGATGGTCGCTGGTGGTTTCGCACTCGGTGTAGGTCTTCAGGAGACAGGCCTTGCGAAGACTCTCATCGCTGCTATTCCTTTCGAAAGCTGGCCAGCCGTAATCATGGTTGTTGGTTCCGGTCTCATCTGCTACGCGATGGCGAACTTTATCTCGCATACAGCGACAGCTTCTCTACTTGTCCCTATCCTTGCTGCAGTCGGTTCTAGCCTTGAGGTGGCTGAGAATCTCGCACCACTCGGCGGCGTGACCACCCTCCTCATCGGTGTAGCTATCGGTTCATCTCTCGGTATGGTACTCCCTATTTCAACCCCACCAAATGCCATTGCTGCGTCTACTGGTCTTATCGAACAGAAAGATATGGCCAAGACGGGTCTCATAATGGGTATCTGTGGCCTGTTGCTTGGTTACCTCATGCTTATTGTCCTTGGATCAAACGGACTAATTGGCTAACCTACATATTCATGACTATATAATCTAAGAAAAGATGAAAAGATTTTTTGTACTGCTGCTTGCCTCTGCAACAATCATATCGGCATGTTCTGAGTCAAAAAGATACTCCCGATTCTCTGAGTATGCCACTGTTGAAATCGGTAAGGCTGAAACTGGTCTTCTTGATGGAATCAGTGATAACGGAAAGGAGGTACTTAACCTCTATCGTTTCGCTGCCATGGAGGCTGATAAGATCTACTGGAAGCAGGCTTTTGGTGACAAGTCAGCCATCGACAGCCTAGACAACGGCATTGTAAAGGACTATGCCATGGTTAACTATGGACCTTGGGATCGTCTTACTGGAAAGTCTTTCCTTCGTGGTTATACTTGGTATATGCCTAAGGGCGCCCGTTTCTATCCTGAGCTCATGTCCGACGAAGAATTCATGGCATTTGATGATCCTGACAAGTTCAGTCCATATACCCTTATCACTAGAGATGACGAAGGAAATCTCCAGACAGAGTGGTATCATGATGCTTATGCAGAGCATGTCAAGAAGATCTGTGATTATCTCCGCGCCGCTGCAGACATTACCATTGTTCCTTCGGTAAGGACTTACCTGCTGGCCAAGGCTGATGCTCTCGCTACAGATAACTACAGAGATGAAGAGGAAAAGTGGCTTGCTATGGATAACAGCCGCATGGACCTCGTGATCGGTCCTACAGAGAACAAGGATGATGACCGCTTCGGCATAAAGAGATCATATAGTGCATATGTGGTTCTCAAGGATGTGATGCTTACAGAGCGTGTGAGCAAGTTCACAGAGATGGTCGGACAGATGCAAAACATGCTTCCTTGTAAGGATGAGTACAAGACTTTCACTCCTGGTGAGCACTCGAACCTTTTCGTTTGCGATGCACTCTACTATGCTGGCGAGGCAAATGCCGGTATCAAGGACATGGCTATCAACCTTCCTTTCGACGATGCCGTGCAGGCAGAATATGGTACACGTACTATTCTTATGAAGAACATAATCGAGGCTAAGTTCCATCATATCGTGTTCCCACTTGGACAGCTTATGCTTGGCGATGCCGACAGAGATTTGGTAGACCATGATGCGTTCTTCTGGAATGTGGCTTTCCGTGAGATGGCACATGGACTTGGCGTAAAGAATACACTCGGCGGTATCGGTGTGAGTGAAGCCCTCGGAAATCATGCAGTAGCTATCGAGGAGGCAAAGGCGCTGATTCTTGGAGTCTTTTTCACTGACCAGATGATTCATGAGATCGAGACCAAGGACATCGTGACAGGCAAGAATGCTTTTGCTACTTTTGTGGCTGGTGTACTTCGCTCTTCACGTTTCGGAAATACAGGTGTAGTAGGCCAGGGTAACCTTATCTGCTATAATTATCTTAAGGAAAAGGGCGCAATCGAGAGACATAGCAATGGCTGCTATACAATCAACTGGTATGTAGTGAAGGAAGTTGTAGAAGCCCTTGCAGGCGAACTCCTTTCTCTTCAGGCAGAAGGCGACTATAAGCGTGCCGCAGAATTTGTCGAAAGGTATACAGAGATCGATGACGATCTCGAGGCGGATAGGCATAATGTCAGACTTGAGCTGATTCCAGCAGACATCAAGTTCAACTTTGTTTGGTAAACAGATAGATTAGTTTTATATTTGTTGGCTGATCTTTAATTCAACATGAAAAATAACAAGTTTGATGTCAAGCTATTTGTGCTTTTGCCACTAGTGCTTGCCATTACCATTTTCCTCTGGGCAGTACCAACTTCATTCTTTGGTATTGAGTTCCTGACTGCCACTCAGCAGCGAGTAATCGCTCTCTTCGTGTTTGCTGCATTGATGTGGATGTTTGAGATTATCCCTAACTGGACCACCTCTATTCTCATCATTGTATTCTCGCTTCTGATAGTGTCAGATAAGGGTATTGGTTTCCTGTGCTCTCCTGACGCTGGTCAGCTTGTTCCTTACAAGAGCATCATGTCAGCGTTCGCTGATCCTGTAGTAATGCTCTTCCTCGGAGGATTCGTCCTTGCAAACATGGCTACCAAGTTTGGCCTTGATGTGACCCTTGCACGTTTCCTTCTTAAGCCGTTTAAGAAATCATGGGCAGTGCTTCTGGCATTCCTTCTTGTCATCGCGTTCTTCTCGATGTTCATGAGTAATACCGCTACAGCAGCGATGATGCTTGCACTCCTTACCCCAGTCCTCAAGGGCCTTCCTGATGACGATAAGGGTAAGATAGGTCTTGCGCTCTCTATTCCTGTTGCTGCGAATGTAGGTGGTATAGGTACCACTATCGGTACTCCTCCAAATGCTACTGCTGTGAAGTTCCTTGGCGAGGCTGGCTATGACGTCACCTTCGCATCTTGGGCTGGTCATATGATTCCTTACGTACTCATCATGATTCTCATTGCTTGGGTTGTGCTTATGTTCATCTTCCCATTCAAGGCTAAGGAACTCCGTCTTGACATCAAGCCTAGCGAGCGTAAGTCAGACTGGAAGACCATCGTCGTCTGGGTTACATTCTTTGGTACTATCCTTCTCTGGGCTACTGAGCAGATCACTCATATCAGTTCTAATGTGGTAGCACTCATTCCTCTCGGTGTTTTCGCCGCTCTTGGCATCTTCACCAAGGAAGACATCAAGGATATCAACTGGAGTGTGCTTTGGCTCGTTGCCGGAGGTTTTGCTCTTGGAACAGACCTCCAGGGAACAGGTCTTGCGAAGGTTCTCATCAGCGCCATCCCATTCGGTGCTATGAATATCATTGTTGTGTTCCTCGTTGCAGGTATCGTATGTTACTTCCTCAGTAATTTCATCAGTAACTCTGCTACAGCAGCACTTCTTATCCCTATCCTCATCGTTGTGGCTACAGCTATGGAGGATCCTAGCGCAGCGTCAAATGCTTCATTTGTCGCACTCGGCGGAACTCAGGCTATGATCATTTTTGTGGCTACCTGTGCTTCTATCGCTATGCTCCTTCCTATCTCTACACCTCCAAATGCCATCGCATCTGCGACAGGTATGGTGAAGACCAAGGATATGGCTACCGTGGGCATTATCATTGGAGTTGTCGGTTTCGTTCTCGCATACTTCTGGCTCACAAAGATTTTCCCATTCGCAGTGGCTTAATGAATCTGAAATAAACCGAGGGGCCTATTTTTAGGCCCCTATTGTTTTTTATAATATGAGACTAAAATCTATTGCAGCTGCTTCGCTTGCAGCACTTGTTTCGCTTACCGCTTCTGCTCAGAGCACACCTTCATTCAAGCTGTACGGCTTCATTCGTAACTATTTCGCTTTTGATACTCGCGAAAGCTCAGCAGGTACTGAGGACCTTTATTTCTACATGCCTAAGGACCAGTCCCTGAACGCTTCAGGTGTGGATGTTAACGCTTCTCCATCTTTCCGTTTCGCTGCCCTTACATCTCGTCTCGGCCTCGATGTCACTGGCTATGAGGCAGAAGGCTATAAGATCGGTGCAAAGATCGAGACTGACTTCTACAGTGGCGTTAGTGGTGTGACGGGAACTGCTACACTTCGTCTTCGTCAGGCTTATGTGACAGTGGCAAAGGACGCCCGTACATGGAAGATTGGACAGGCTTGGCACCCTATGGCTGCCGACCTCCCAGACATCTTCAGCCTTGAGTCCGGTGCTCCATTCGGACCATTCAGCCGTACTCCTCAGGTGACTCTCGATGCCAAGCTCGGTGGCGGCTCAAGCCTCACAGCTTCAGCTATCTGGCAGATGCAGTATACTTCTACAGGCCCAGATGGTGCTTCTGCAAACTATATCAAGTATGGTTGCCTTCCAGAGCTCTTCCTTGGTTATAACCTGAAAACCTCGAATGGTGTGATCAAGGTAGGTGCAGATGTCCTCAGCATCAAGCCTCGCAGGACCGGTTCTGTCAAGGGTGAGACCGTACTTGTGAATGATCGTCTCACCACCACAAACTTCTTTGTGTTCACCCAGCAGAACATGGGCGACCTCGTGCTTAAGGCCAAGGCTACCTATGCAAATGATGGCTCGCACATGAACATCATCGGCGGTTATGGATATACCGCTGAGGCTGAGAATGGCAGCAGAAGCTATGTCGCTACCAGAAACCTCACAGGTTGGGCTACCCTTCAGTATAAGAAGAGCAAGAAGTGGGTTCCATCAGTACTTCTCGGCTACAGCCAGAACCTTGGTACAACCGAGGACGTGCTTGCTTCTTATGTCAAGAACAGCGCCTCAAGCGTAAAGTCTATCTACCGTATCCAGCCTGAGATTCTCTACAACATCGGCAAGCTCCAGTTTGGTCTTGAGTATATGCTCACCAGCGTCCAGTATGGTAAGGGTGGCAAGAGAATCGTCGCTGAGAATGATCTCCACTGGGTATCGAACAACCGTATCCAGACCATGGTGAAATACACATTCTAAGGTATGAAGCTCATTCCTATATATACTTGGAACAAGGGAGTGAGGAACCTCGCTGTGAGGCATAAGTCATTCCTCAAGCAACCATGGGCGCAGGGCGTGATCCTGCTTGTCTGTGTGGTTGTGGCGATGCTCATGGCCAACCTTCCTTTCACCAAGGAGTTCTATCGCGATTTCCTGGAGACTTCACTCACTGCACATGTCCAGAGCCCTGACGGACACATCAACTTCATGTTCCCTAAGGGCTTGACCATTGAGGCATTCATCAATGATATCCTGATGGTGGTGTTCTTCTTCACCGTCGGTCTCGAGATCAGAAGGGAGATCTCACATGGTGAGCTCTCTTCATTGAAGAAGGCTCTTCTTCCAGTGATCGCGGCTTTCGGTGGAGTAGTAGCTCCTGCACTCATCTACATCCTTGTAAACCATGGTACCATGGCTGCAGGGGGATGGGGTATCCCTACAGCGACTGATATCGCATTTGCGGTCTGCATCCTTTCAGTGCTTGGAGACAAGGTCCCTGTGTCGCTGAAGGTGTTCCTCACTGCGCTCGCCATCGCGGACGATCTCATTGCCATACTTGTGGTGGCTATTTTCTATGGAGGAAACATCAACCTCCCACTGCTGGGAGTGGCGTTTGCTGTGATGCTCTTCGTGTTTGTGCTGAACAAGATAGGTGAGAAGCGTGCATGGATATACCTTGCCCTCGCACTTGTGGTATGGACCCTGTTCTACTACTCCGGCATCCACTCTACCATGTCAGGTGTGGTGATGGCGCTCCTTATCCCATCAACTCCTCGTTATTCTGTAGCATACTATCAGCGTAAGCGTCGTGAGTATGTACGCCGTTTCGATGAGTACATGACGATCACTGATGAGCCGCTGCCAAATGGCCCTCAGAGACATTGTCTTCGCCGTATGAGCCTCATCGCAAGGGAGACCATGCCTATGACTGACAGGTTGGAGCATCTTCTTGGACCGTTTGTGAACTTCCTCATCATGCCTATTTTCGCTCTCGCGAATGCAGGTGTGGAGATCGCAGATCCATCATATTTCAACATCTTCAAGATGGATCCTACCCTGGGTAGTGTCAGCCTCGGTATCTTCCTTGGCCTTGTGCTTGGAAAGCCTGTAGGCATCACCCTCACCAGCTTCCTCGCCATCAAGTGCAAGGTGGCCAGCATGCCTTCAAATGCGTCATGGCCAATGTTCTTCGCTGTCGCATGCCTCGGAGGTATCGGCTTTACCATGTCCATCTTCGTGGATACCCTCTCTTTCGGAGGCTTCGACCCTACCACTGTGGAGGCTCTGCGCAGCATGGGTAAGATAGCTGTGCTTATCGCCAGTGTAAGCGCCGGCGTGCTTGGAAGCGTTCTTATCAGTGTTGTTCATAAAGTATCAGCAAAATCATAGATTATGAGAAGGTCGTTTTTTACTGTTCTCCTTGTCCTGGAGTTGATGCCTGCGCTCATGCATGCGCAGGAAAAGTCAGTGGCACCTACCTATAAGGTGTATGGATTCATCCGCAACTACTTCGCTTTCGATACCAGAGAAAGCGAGGCCGGTACTCTCGACCTTCTGTATTTCCTCCCAAAGGATCAGAATCTGAACCTTGTGGGAGACGATATGAACAGTCAGAACTCATTCCGCTTCCTGGCACTTACATCCAGGGTTGGTCTGGATGTGCTCGGCTATCAGCATGGCAGCATGACTGCGTCGGCTAAGGTCGAGGCGGACTTCTACTGTATGAATGGAAATACGGCGACACTCCGTGTCCGTCAGGCATATATGAATCTGGGATGGAAACTCGGCAAGGAGTCAAGCCTCGGCCTTAAGATGGGCCAGGCATGGCATCCTATGGGTGTGGATATGCCAGATGTCCTTGCCCTGGCGGTAGGTGCACCTTTCAGTCCATTCAACAGAAGTCCACAGGTTAATCTCGAGTATAAGCCTATCAATGGCCTGTCATTCAACCTTGCGGGCATCTGGCAGATGCAGTACCTTTCCAACGGCCCTTCAGGAAATTCAGCTGACTATATGAAGTACAGCGGTATTCCGGAGATCTATGCCGGTGTCAACTATACTTCAGGGGGCCTTCTCATGCGACTTGGTGCAGACATGCTCAGCATCAAGCCAAGGTACAGGTCTACGTATAGCGGCACAGTCATCAGGGCTGCGGACCGCATCACCACAGTGTCTCCATTCTTCTACGCTCAGTATAAGAAGAATGACTTCACCGTGAAGGCAAAGACAGTGCTTGCGCAGGGTGGAGAGCACTTGAACCTCATGAGCGGCTATGCTCTGTCGTCAAAGGATAATCAGGCTAAATGGAGCTACACCCCATATACCACCTCTTCTTCGTGGGTGAACCTCACTTATGGAAAGGAGTATCAGGGAGTGCTTCTGCTTGGCTATATGAAGAATTTCGGTACCACCAAGCCTATACTTGGTTACAATGAGGAACTGATTCTTTTCGCCCAGCTCTATGGAGACGAGACCGCTGTCATCGCTGCCTCTCACTCAGAGGTGGACAAGTCAGTGATCTACTTCAACAAGAGCGCGTGGAACCTTAACCAGATGTTCCGCGTAGCACCGAACTTCCTTTATAACTACGGCAAGTTTACCCTCGGAATCGAGTATGAGCTTACAGGTGCCCAGTACGGTTCGAAGAAGCTCATCAACCTGGTCAATGGTCTTGCTGACATAGACAGACATTGGGTTCTCAATAACCGTGTCACTGTGATGACCAAGCTCGCGTTCTAGTTCGCGACATACATAAAAAAGAGAGCGTGACCTCGTGGCCACGCTCTCTTTTGTGTTTATCTCACTCTTAGTTTCTTTCCTATCTGAAGGACTGAACTTGACTTGATGCCATTCAGGCTACAAAGCTTGCTGACTGTGGTTCCGTGCTTCTGAGCGATCTTTCCGAGTGTGTCGCCCTTCTTCACCGTGTAGTACTGCTTCGCGTTCTGCTCGGCTATCTTCTTCTGCTCTGCTGCCTTGTCTGCCTCATCGCCGAGGATCACATCCTCTTCCTCGTCTATGCTCTCAGGGACATATCTGCTCGAAGCAGAGAGATATCTCTTCTTAAGGGTGAATACGCCGTTTCTGAGTATTCCGTGCTCGAAATCGATGATCCACTCAGGGTCGAATGCGTATCCCTGGTATCTGGTCTCGAAATGGAGATGTGGACCTGTAGAACGGCCTGTAGAGCCTCCCAGAGCAATGGTCTGGCCAGCTCTTACCCATTCGCCTTCCTCGACAAGACTCTTCGAAAGATGTCCGTAGAAAGTCTCAAGGCCATTTGCATGACGGATGACCACGAGGTTTCCATAACCTCCGACCCATTTGTTGATTCTGACCTTTCCGTCAAATGTCGCCTTGACCGGTGTGCCTACTGGATAAGGGAGGTCGACACCCTGGTGACGGCGTCTATGTCTGTAGCCAAACTTGGAATAGACCTTGGTCTGGTAAGGACAGCAGAAGTGGCTTGTGCTGTCTACAAGCCAGAGAGTTATCTTGTCTGGAAGGAGCGAGAAGTCGAGGTCGTATGCGTCGCTCCTCTCGTTCCAGTTGTTCTTGAAGTAGTCATCATTTGTGAAGAAGTCTCCATCCTTTATATAGTCCCATGTCTTGTCGCTGCGGAGCAGGATCTTGATGCGTGGGTCTGAGGTGTCCAATGTATCCGCCGCAGGGGTCTCATTCAGTATGTAGGATGACTTGGGGCCGACAAACGAGCTGTCAGCCTCGGAGAGCCTGTCGGCTCTTTCTGTGTCGATGGCTACGGTCTGAGCCATCGCAGATGCACAAATGATCAGGGTTAGGGTAGTAGTAAGCGTCTTGAAATACATGAGTTTTACATTTGGGCGTTAAACTGTGTCTTGAGCAGTTCTTTCGTTTCCGCTATCTTCTGCTGAAGCTTTTCCTCCGTGGTAGCTTCACAGATGAAACGGAGGTAAGGCTCTGTGTTTGAAGGACGGATGTTGAACCACCAGTCAGCGAACTCGACTCTGTAACCGTCGAAGTCCATGGACTTGGTGGCTGTCTCCTGGGCTGTGAAATGCGCTCTGACTGCGTCCATGGCGCCTTTCTTGTCCTCGAGGCGGAAGTTTATCTCTCCGGAGTTCTGGTAGTGTGCTATCTTTCCGATGGCCTCGCTGAGGGTGATGCCCTGCTCCTTGAGCTTGGCCACTATCCTGAGGACAATGAGAGAAGCGAGAAGTCCGCTGTCTGAGTAGAAGAAATCCTTGAAGTAATAGTGTCCTGCGAGCTCACCACCCCAGAGGCCATCGATCTCGCGGAGCTTTGGTGCTGCGAACGCGCGCCCTACTCGCCATGTGTGCACTTCTGCACCCATTGGCTCTAGGAACTCGCTCACCGCCTTTGAAGAGCGTATCTCCTGAAGTACGGCAGGATTCTTTGCCCCTCTCTCCTTCACAAAGTACTCCGACATGAGGGCGATCACGAGGTCTGGTGCCACGAACTGGGCCTTCTCGTCGACAAACATCACTCTGTCGGCGTCGCCGTCGTAGATGACTCCTACGTCTGCCTTCTTCTCCTTCACGAGCTGCTTGAGCGGCTCTACATTTTTCGGGATGAGAGGGTTCGGCTCGTGGTTAGGGAAGCGTCCGTCGATCTCGTCGAAGATGTATGATGGCTTGTCTCCGTACACTTTCTTGGCGAAAAGGTTCGCCATGCCGTTTGACAGGTCGAAGGCAATGTTAAGGCTTGAATAGTCGCCGATATATGGCTTCATGAAGTTCATGTAGTCATCGTGGAAATCCTTGGCAATCACCTGGCCCTTCTTCTCTGCCACCGGTGTAGGCTTGCCTTCCTCGATCCACTGCTTGATGGTGCCCAGGCCGCTTTCCAGTGCTACTGGAAGCGCATTTGCGCGGGAAACCTTCATGCCGTTATACTCGGCTGGATTATGTGATGCGGTGATCTGCACTGAAGCGTCAAAGCCGTAGTACGCTGTGGCGAAGTACACCATAGGTGTGCTGGTAAGGCCAAGGTCGTATGCGTCAGCACCTGCGTCGGTGATGCCCTTTATGAGATACTCATGGATCTCTGGAGACGAGACACGGCAGTCATGTCCTACGAGCACTCTGTCAGTCTTCAGAAGTTCAGGGATGAAGTATCCCACCTTATAGGCTGTCTGCTTGTCGAAATCTACGCCGTAGATTCCTCTGATGTCGTATGCGTGAAATGCTCCCATGTTACTTGATTTTGGAGTTATAATGGGTGGAAACCTTTCCGCGTGAGATACCGAGAAGCTTCTTCGCTATCATCTTCTTCCTGATCGGCTTCACGAGGTCTGTGAAGACGCATCCGTCAAGATGCGAGAGCTCGTGCTGTACGATACGGCACGCGAACTTGTCGAAGGTCTCGGTGATCTTCTCAAGGTTTTCGTTATAGTATTCTACTGTTATCTTTGCTGGTCTGACAACATCTGCATAGATACCAGGGATGCTGAGGCAACCCTCGTTATACTCGCACTGCTCCTCGCTCTCCTCGGTGATGACAGGGTTTATCATTACCCTGAGGAAGTCCTTGAGATAGTCGTAGACGTCTACCATACCGCGTCCGTCCACGAGTACCACGCGCTCGCTGACGCCTATCTGAGGCGCTGCGAGTCCGCAGCCGTCTGCTTTCTCAAGCGTGTCCTTGAGGTCTGTAACGAGCTTGTCTACATGCTCCTTGTCAGTTATATCCAATTCCTTGGCTGTGGCTCTGAGTACTTCTGAGCCATAAAGGTATATAGGCTGTATCATAATCCTTTTGATTTTCTGTCCATGAATCCCTGCAAAATTATTGCCGCACTGATCTTGTCCACCGATGTCTTGTCGCGTCTATCCTTGTACTTCATGCCACCATCTATCATGGCTCTGTGGGCGAGCACAGAGGTGAAGCGCTCGTCTTCCAGATAGATAGGTACTTCAGGAAACGCCTTCTTCAGCTGAGGCAGAAATGCGTCCACATCCTTGGCGGCTTCCGCCTTCGCCCCATTCAGGTTCAGCGGATAACCGATGACGATTCCCGTAATGGTCTCCTTTTCGGCGTATTTTTTGAGATATTCTATTATCTTTGCAGAAGGTACAGTCTCTAGCGCGGAAGCGAAGATGCCCAGTGGGTCGCTGGCTGCCAGCCCCGTACGTTTTCTTCCGAAGTCTATTCCAATGAGTCTGTCCATAACACACAAATATAGTCATTTTTTATGTCGGGTCAAAATAAAAAGGTCCAATCATACCGTCTCTCCATCTCTGATGGAGAAACTCACGAGAACATCTGGTCTCGAAGATTCTCGAAAGCAAACTTCGCAGTGCTGCTTCTGTCGGTATTCTTCGTGTCTCTGGCGCTGTTCTTCACACTCATCGCATTCACTCCGCTGAGGACTCTCATCCCGGGCTACCCGGATGCGAATTCCAAGCATACGGCCATCCAGAATGCCATCAAGATTGATTCCCTGGAGAAGGTCATCACGCGCTGGGAGCTTTATACTGAGAATCTTGCCAATGTTCTCGAGGGCGGGGAGCCTGTGAGCATGGACAGCGTGATAGCGCTGTATGCGAAGAAGGCGGAAGCCCGCGACGAGGCCTTCCTGGCCGGCCGCGACTCTGCTCTCAAGGCGCAGGTCGTGGCGGCAGAGCAGTTCGATGTCTCCGGACAGAAGCGAGTGCTTCCTATCGAGGGCGTTCATTTCTTTGTGCCGCTCAAGGGCGAGATCACCAGGGCATACGACCCTATCCGCCACCCATATGTGGATGTGGCGGCATCGCAGAATACTGTGGTCAAGGCGGCTCTTGGTGGCACCGTGGTTTTTGATGGATTCAATGATGAGAGTGGCTATACCATTGCCATTCAGCATGATGATGACATACTTACAGTCTATAAGAATGCCGTGAAGCTGATGAAGAAGACTGGTGACCGCGTGTCGGCGGGCACATCCATTGCCCTCGCTGGCGATGGCTCTGAGACCAGCTCCATGCACTTCGAGCTTTGGCATAAGGGTGAGGCATTGAATCCTACTGACTTTATCAATTTCTAGTGATGAAAAGAAGAATTGCTGTACTCGGGTCTACCGGTTCCATCGGCCGTCAGACGCTTGACGTGGTGCGTCAGCATCCGGATCTTTTCGAGATAGAGCTGCTTACCGCAAACAGAAGCAGTGAGCTGCTCATCCAGCAGGCGAGGGAGTTTGACCCTGCAAATGTGGTGATATGTGATGAATCCCTATATGGGGAGGTGGCGGAAGCACTTCAGGATGAAGGTATTAAGGTATTTGCCGGTATCGGTTCTGTCTGCGATCTAGTCACCTCTGATTCCGTGGATGTGGTGGTCGCTTCCATGGTCGGCTTCAGTGGACTTGCCCCTACGATGGCGGCCATACGCGCCGGAAAGGTGATTGCGCTCGCGAACAAGGAGACGCTGGTCGCTGCCGGTTCCATTGTCATGGCGGAGGCGGAGAAGTATCATGCTCCTATCCTTCCTGTGGACTCGGAGCATTCTGCTATCTTCCAGTGCCTTCTCGCTGCGCAGGGCAATGCAGTGACGAAGCTGCACATCACAGCGTCAGGTGGCCCATTCCGTACCTGGGACAGGGAGAAGATAGCTTCTGCGACGAAGTCCATGGCGCTCAAGCACCCGAACTGGAACATGGGCGCGAAGATCACCATCGATTCCGCCACCATGATGAACAAGGGTTTCGAGGTCATCGAGGCCAGGTGGCTCTTCGACATGGGTGCGAAGAATATCAATGTTGTGGTGCATCCTGAGTCCATCATACATTCTATGGTCGAGTTTGAAGACGGCGCGGTGATCGCCCAGATGGGCTGTCCGGATATGCGAGAGCCTATCCAGTTTGCATTGGCATTCCCTGAAAGGCTCCCTCTGAATAACAAGAAGCTGGATTTCGCGCAGCTGGGAAGCCTCTCTTTCTTCGCTCCCGACATGGAGAAGTTCCCTGCGCTGGGGCTTGCCTTCGAGGCACTCGAGAGGGGTGGAAACGCTGGATGTGTGCTGAATGCGGCCAATGAAGTCGCAGTAGCAGCCTACCTTCAGGACAGAATAGGCTTCTACGACATCTCTGATATCGCTTCCGAGGCTCTGAGTGGTTCGTTTTTTGTAGCAAATCCGACCGTCGACGACATATTCTCTACAAATGATGCAGTGGCTGCCTATGCGGCTGAGCTGGTGAATAAGATCGAAAGTCGTCGTAGAATCTGATAGATGGTAGTTCTGATAAAGGCACTTCAGGTAATCCTGGCGCTGTCGCTGCTGGTGGTTATCCATGAATTTGGACATTTCTTGTTCGCACGTATCTTCGGTATCCGTGTGGACAAGTTTTTCTTGTTTTTCGATGCTGGCGGTGTAAAGCTGCTCAGCACCAAGGAAGGGTGGTTCTCCCGCCTTTTCCCCAAGCTCAAGGCCAAGCAGACAGAGTATGGCATAGGCTGGCTTCCGATAGGAGGTTACTGCAAGATTAATGGCATGGTCGACGAGTCGATGGACACAGACTTCATCGGCACCGAACCCAATCCGGATGAGTTCCGTTCCCATCCAGCATGGCAGCGCTTCCTGGTGATGTTTGGGGGTGTTTTCTTCAACTTCATCCTGGCGATTCTCATATATGCCCTTATCATGGGCGTCTGGGGAAAGAGCTATATCTCAAACGAGGGTAATGCTATCTATGTCAATGATTTGGCTTACGAGATGGGTTTCCGCAGCGGTGACCATATCCTCGCTTTTGACGACTATGTCCCAGAGAATTTTGCCACACTGCAGGCTGATCTCGCGCGTCGTGATGTGACCAAGGCCACTGTGCTTCGTGGCACGGATACATTGGACATCTATATCGACCACGCCATGCTCGGGCAGGTGCTGAACTCTCCGGATATGTTCTCACTGGCCGTGCCTTTCGTGGTGGATTCAGTGATGGCAGGTTCTCCGAACATGTCTGCTGGAATCGTGAGTGGCGACAGGATCATTGCCATCGATACAGTCAAGGTGGAGTTTGTTCAGGACGCTCGCGAGATACTGGCGAGCCATGCCGGTGGGGAAGTGGAGGCGCTCATGCTCCGCGCCGCAGACACGCTGCGCGTGCCGCTTCAGGTGGATTCGCTCGGCCGCATAGGCGTGTACATGGTGTTCCCTGGCCTTCAGGTGAAGAAGTATACGGCCCTCTCTGCCATCCCTGCAGGATGCGAGATGGCCTTCGAGACCATTGGCGGATATCTTCGTGACCTTAGGCTCGTGGCCAGTCCATCGACGCAGGCTTACAAGTCTGTGGGCAGTTTCATCGCCATCGGGCAGGTTTTCCCTAGCGCGTGGGATTGGTACGCGTTCCTTCAGATACTGGCGCTGCTGTCCATCATGCTGGGCGTGATGAACCTCCTGCCTATACCTGGACTTGATGGTGGACACATCGTGTTCATCCTCTTCGAGATCCTTACAGGCCGCAAGCCTAGCGACCGCTTCCTCATGGTGATGCAGATGATAGGAATGTTCATCCTGCTCATGCTGATGTTCCTCGCCTTTGGCAACGACATAACCAGATTATTAAGATAAAAACATATCGAAGATGAAAAGACTTACTTCCATTCTTCTCGGCGTCTTGGCGCTGTTCAGTGTAGTTTCATGTGGCGGTAGCCATAAACCTCTCCTTCCAAATGTCAGTGGCAAGGCAGGCGAGGTGATTGTGGTGATGGAAAAGGCTGACTGGGAGGGCGCCCTAGGAAACAAGGTGAGGGATGTGCTTGCCGCAGACTGCCCTTGGCTCGCGCAGAGCGAGCCTCTCTACTCGCTGGTCAATGTGACCCCGTCAAACTTTGGCGACCTCTTCAAGGTGCACAGAAATGTCATCTTCTTTGAGATCAACCCTCAGCTTCAGAAGACTGGAGCCTTCCTCAAGCAGGACATGTGGTCGCACCCTCAGTGCGTCATCAAGATCTCTGCGTTCGATTCTGCAGGTGCGCTCGATATCTTCACTGAGAACGAGGAGGTGGTAGTCAATGCCATAGAGCAGGCTGAGAGAGACAGGGTGGTGACAAACACCCGTCTGTATGAGACCCGCCCTATCTTCGACACTGTGGCGAACCGTCTGGGCGGAGCACCTCATTTCCCTTCAGGATATCAGCTCAAGAAGGTTACCGACGACTTCGCGTGGGTATCTTATGACACCCAGTATGTCACCCAGGGCATCTTCGTGTACAGGTATCCTGTGGCTGATGACAAGGAGTTTACCCTTGATCGCATCATTTCACATCGTAATGAGATCATGAAGGACAATGTCCCTGGCATGTTCGACGGAACATATATGACCACTGGAGAGTTCCTCGCTCCTACCGTGAAGTTCATGAAGTACAAGGGTCGTGATTTCGCAGAGACCAGAGGCTTCTGGGAGGTGTACAATGACTATATGGGTGGACCTTTCGTCCAGCATTCATTCTATGCTCCAGATGCGAAGGAAATAGTGGTGGTTGAGGCTTTTGTATATGCGCCACGCTATGATAAGAGACAGTATCTCAGGCAGGTGGAGTCCATCCTCTATTCGTTTGAGTGGAAAAAGGCTGGCGCAGAAAAAGAGTAGAAAAATTTGGTCGTGTAAATAATTATTTCTACCTTTGCGTTCCATTCGTTTGGTGGGTTCGTATAACGGCTAGTACTCAAGATTTTCATTCTTGCAATAGGGGTTCGATTCCCCTACCCACTACTAGTAATAATAAAAAAGATAAAATAATGGCAAACAACGCATCTGCTGAGAAGTGCATCCGCCAGAGCGAGAGGCA
>JAKSJL010000026.1 GCA_024398295.1 Bacteroidales bacterium | reverse complement strand
ATACCTTTGCATCGTCAAAAACAGATTTATTATGGCACACGAACATCATCATCACCACCATCATCACAGCGAGTCTGTGATGGACCATTCACTTAAGAATACATATATAGCCGCGATAGCTCTTAACCTCGGTTTCGTGGTCATCGAGACCATTGTGGGTGTCATCTACAATTCCCTCGGGCTTGTATCTGATGCGGGGCATAACCTCAGCGACGTGGTTTCGCTGATACTCGCCCTTGTGGCTTTCGGCCTGCTGAGCAGCCATTCCCGCAAAGGCTTCACCTATGGATACAGGAAGAGCTCCGTGCTTATTTCATTGACAAACGCAGTGCTTCTTCTCGTCGCAGTCGGCGTCATCGTGGTGGAGAGCATCCACAAGTTCATGGACCCTGCACCTATCAGCGGAGAGGCGATCTCATGGACCGCGGGCGTGGGTATACTCATCAATGGTTTCACCACCTACCTCCTCATGCGCAAGCAGGGACATGACATAAACACCAAGGGCGCTTACCTGCACATGCTGGCGGATACATTGGTGTCAGTGGGAGTGGTGATCTCCGGTGTCATCATCTCATTCACAGGCTGGTACGTCATCGATCCTGTCATCAGTCTGGTGATCGCGGTCATCATACTTGTAAGCACCTGGGACCTTCTCAAGGAGAGTGTGAGACTGTCCATTGACGCCGTGCCTGAGGGCATCGACGCCGAGAGCATCGAGAAGGCGATGGCTGAAGCAGAAGGCGTCAGGGGAGTGCACCACGTGCACATCTGGGCCATCAGCACCACAGAGACTGCCCTCACCGCGCATGTGGTGGTGGAGGACATGCTGAAGGCGGAGGAGACGGTGCATCACATAAAGGAAATGCTGCATGCGAAGGGTATCGCACACAGCACTATAGAGGTGGAGAGTGAGGGCTCCGGCTGCACAGGATGCTCCTGCTGCTAGCCCTCGTATTTCCTGAAAGCTACGCAGGCATTGTGACCTCCGAAGCCCAATGAGTCCGAAATACCGATGGTGAAGTCTGCCTTCACAGCCACATTTGGCGTGTAGTCAAGGTCACACTCTGGGTCGATCTCGTCGAGGTGGATGGTAGGAGGCGCAATGCCTTCGTTCACTGCGAGCACGGTAGCCACAGCCTCGATGGCTCCAGCAGCGCCCAGCATGTGTCCGGTCATTGACTTGGTCGAGCTGACATGGGCCTTGTAGGCCGCATCGCCGATGGCGAGCTTGTATGCCACGGTCTCGGCTGCATCGTTCAGGTGGGTGCCTGTGCCGTGAGCATTGATATAAAGTGTATCCTTGTCTGCATCGAAGGCTGCCTGGTCAAGCGCCATCTTGATGGCTCTGGCCTGGGTGCTGCCGTCTGGTCTTGGCGCGGTCACGTGATATGCGTCGCAGGTGTTTCCGTAGCCTACCATCTCGGCATAGATCTTCGCTCCGCGAGCCTTCGCATGCTCAAACTCCTCGAGCACGAGGATGGCTGCGCCGTCGCCCATCACGAAGCCCTGGCGGTTCTTGTTGAATGGAAGCGATGCGTACATAGGGTCCTCAGAGCGGCTGAGCGCCTTCATGTTCGCGAATCCAGCGACTCCCAGAGGAATGGTGGCGCACTCTGTACCTCCAGCGATCATGGCGTCGGCATAGCCATGTGCCACTGCCCTGTAAGCCTCTCCTATGCTGTGGGTTGAGGATGCACATGCAGTCACGATGTCGAGGCAAGGGCCTTCAGCGTGGTGCTTGATGGCTATCTGGCCTGCGGCAATGTTTGAGATCATTGATGGGATGAACTGTGGTGAAACCCACTGTCCTGAAGGGTCTTCGATTATCTTCTCTGTCTCGCGGACGAAGGTCTTGAATCCGCCGATACCTGAGCTTACATATACTCCGAGTCTCTCTGGCTCGATGTTCTTCGCTTCTCCGTCTGACTGAAGTCCTGAATCATTCATGGCCTGGAATGCGGCTGCCACTCCGTACATGGTGAATGGGTCCTGCTTCCTGGCAAATGGCTTGTCCATGCCGTACTGGAGTGGGTCGAAGTCGTTGACTCTTGCTCCGATCTTCACCGGCAGGTTCGCCTCAGCGAACTCCTCGATGACCTGGATGCCACATGCACCCTGCTTGAGGTTGTTCCAGTATGTCTCGATATCATTTCCGACCGAGGAGATTACTCCGAGTCCGGTCACTACTACTCTCTTCATTTGGTCTGGTTTTAATACTTTAATTGCACCACAAAGATAGCAAACTTTTCAAAACTGGTAAAAATGTGTGTCCGAGGTCACAAATAAAGGGCAATTTGTTCCAAAAACACTTTGATTTTCCAAACTAAATATTTTAATTTGCAGAAGATATGTCAGAGACACGTTACTTTTCATACGACTATTATTACTATTATCAGTGTCGATAATAGTCCGGAAGTCGTGCTCTGTTTTGAGTGAGTTTTTTTAGCTGTCCGGACATCTGGACAGCTTTTTTTTTGACTTTGAGCTTATGACTATAGGATTTGTAGGACTTGGACTCATCGGTGGATCGATGGCCATTGACTTGAGGAGAAGGGGTTTCGCAGACTCCTTCCTCGGAGTGGAGAAGGACCCCGTGAATGCGGCTGCGGCCGTAAAGATTGGCCTCGTGGACGAGGCTGTGGAGCTGGACGAGCTCATTGACCGTTCAGATATAATCGTCATTTCAGTGCCCGTAGGAGCTGCAGTGCAGATCCTCCCGCAGATACTTGATGTGTTCCAGCAGAAGGGGTACAAGGATAAGACTGTCATCGACGTCTGCTCGACCAAGGCGCAGATCGTGCGTGGTGTGCATTATCACCCTATGCGCAAGCGCTATGTGGCTACCCATCCTATGTCAGGTACCGAGTACTGTGGACCTTGGGCTGCCATGCCGAACCTCTTCGACGGTCGCGCTTGCATCTTTGCGAACACCGAGGAGTCAGATCCGAAGGCTGTAGCCACCATCGAAAAGCTCTATGCATGCCTTAACATGAGGCCTACCTATATGAATGCGGACAACCATGATGTGCACACTGCCTACATCTCGCATCTATCTCATGTGACCTCATTTGCCCTTGCCCTCACGGTGCTGGACAAGGAGCGTGACGAGAAGCACATCTTCGACCTGGCGTCGGGAGGTTTCTCATCCACTGCGCGACTCGCGAAGAGTAATCCTGAGATGTGGGTGCCTATCTTCATGCAGAACAGGGACAATCTCCTGCAGGTGATCGACACATACATCTCGAAGATGCAGCAGTTCCGCGAGGCCATCGATGACTACGATTCAGAGAAAGTGTATGACCTCATCGCGGATGCAAACAGAATCAAGAAAATCATAAGATAACGAACTGATATGAAACTAGATCTTATCCCAGTATCGGAGTGGGGAATCTTCACCCTTCCTCGTCCGATGGTAATAGCAGGACCTTGCAGCGCAGAAAGTGAAGGGCAGATCCTCGAGACAGCCAAGGGCCTAAGCGAGCTTGGCATTCACATGTTCAGAGCAGGTATTTGGAAACCTCGTACCCATCCGGGATGCTTCGAGGGCATTGGCATGCCAGGTCTTAAGTGGCTCCAGAGAGTCAAGGAAGAGACGGGAATGAAGGTGTGCACCGAGGTGGCTACCGAGAAACACGTCATGATGTGCCTCGCAGCCGGCGTGGACATGCTCTGGATCGGTGCGCGAACATCAGCGAACCCATTCCTCATGCAGGAGATTGCAGACGCTCTTCGTGGCTCTGACATCCCAGTGCTGGTGAAGAACCCTGTAAACCCAGACATTGACCTTTGGGTGGGAGCACTTGAGAGGCTTAACCTCGCGGGTGTGAAGAAGCTTGGCGTCATCCATCGTGGTTTCTCTACTTCAGAGAAGATGGGCTATCGCAATGATCCAGGCTGGAAGAGCGTCATCGAGATGCGCACTCGCTTCCCAGAGCTTCCTTTCTTCGCGGATCCAAGCCATATGGGCGGAAAGAGAGAGTATCTTCTCGAGCTCTCGCAGAGATCTCTCGACCTCGGTCTCGACGGCCTCATGATCGAGTCTCACTGTAACCCAGATGTGGCTCTCAGCGACGCCAAGCAGCAGCTTACACCAGACGGTCTGAAGGAGCTCCTCAGTCAGATCGTTGTCCGTGACAACTATTCAGACAGCCTTGAGTACAAGGAGGGAATGGATCAGCTCCGCGCACAGATCGATATCCTCGACGAGAACATCCTCGGCATGCTCAAGTCCCGTATGAACGTCAGCCGCAAGATGGGTCAGTACAAGAAAGACCACAATGTGGCCATCCTCCAGGCCTCCCGTTGGGATCAGGTCCTCCAGGAGATGGTGAACAAGGGCGCAGAACTCGGCCTCTCGGAGAGATTCATCGAAGGCGTCTTCAACGCCATCCACGAGGAGTCCGTTCGCGCCCAGAACGAAGTTCTCGAGCAGAAATAGGTCAGGCCAGGTGGCTGAGGAAGGCGGACTGTTCGTCCGCCGACATGCCGCGCTGGCGGGCGTAGGCGTCGATGGCGGCCTGCGGGATGCGACGGATGTCGGGGTAGCAGGCCTCTGGATGGACGAAGATGAGGCCACAGATGCTGGCGTCTGGGATCATCGCACAGCTGTCGGTGAGCTGGATGCCCAGCTGCTGCGCTCCGGGCAGCAGGTGCAGGATGTCACGCTTCAGGGTGTGGTCCGGGCAGCTGGCGTAGCCCGCTGCGGGCTTGATGACCTTGAAGCCGGCAGGGCAGGTGCTCTGCAGCTGGGCGTCGAGCCAGCTGGATGCCGCTTCGGCTAGGCAGACGCGGATCGAGCGCTCCAGGAGCGGCTCGTAGTCTGCCGAGCAGGCTGAGCAGTCGCATTGGCCAGCAGGATGGGCGCGATGAACGCTGATGGCGAACATGCCCATTGGTGAGTCGGATCCATAGCTTATCGGTGCCACGAAGTCTGCCAATGATTTCGCCCCGTTCCCATGCTGGCGCAGCATAGGCAGGCTGAATTCCTCGGCCACTATCCAGTCTTCTTCTGTGTGACAGGCATCGAAGCGCGCTGAAATCATGATGCGGCATCCGCTGCGCTGCTTCAGCTGCTCGATGAGGCTTGTGCCGTCGGCGAGAAGCTTTCGGAGCTGCGGGCTGCGCGGGTCGGTGTCGGCCTTGATACCCCAGACCGCCTGGAACATCTTCCAGTCGAAATAAGGCATCACTTCGTCTATGCTGAGCTCGCGCGCAGGTATGTCTTCGAAATGTTTCCCGTGGAGGTAAGTATCTGGAGAGTAAGTGTTTGGCTTGCTGGAGATGACCTTCTGTCCGCCGCTGGCGTAGAGGTCACGCAGCTTCTGCTGCGCAGCGTGCTCCTCGGCCTCGCACTGCTCGCGGTCGCTCATCATCCTGCTCGCGAGGACTGCGCTTGCTGAGGCGTCTGCCCTGTAGAGGACATGTTCGTACAGGGGTGCCAGCTTCACTGCTGTATGCAGCGCAGAGGTGGTCGCTCCGCCTATGAAGAGGGGAGTGGTCATGCCCCTGAGGGTCATCTCGCGGCAGAGCTCCTCCATCTGATGAAGCGATGGTGTGATGAGGCCGCTGGCGAAGATGAGGTCGGCTGAGACCTCCTCGGCCTTCGCGAGTATGGTCTCCTTCGGTACCATGACACCTAGGTCAATGACCTCGAAACCATTGCAGCTGAGGACAATGGCTGTGATATTCTTTCCGATGTCATGGACATCTCCCTTCACCGTCGCTATGACGACCTTCGGCTTGTCGCCGGACTGGTCAGCGGCGCTCTCGATGTATGGCTGCAGGATGGCTACGGCGGTCTTCATGACCTTGGCGGACTTGACTACCTGAGGCAGGAACATCTTTCCGTCGCCGAAGAGCTCGCCGACCTTCGCCATTCCGTCCATGAGTGGTCCCTCGATCACGGCAGACGCGCTTCCGAGCTCGCCCAGGCACTCCATCAGGTCGGCCTCCAGCGTGCTGGAGCCACCCTTGATGAGTGCTCCCGCGAGCCTCTCAGCCGCGCTGCCGCTCGCCGCTTCGGCTGTCGCCTCGCTGGCCTGCTCGGTCGCTGCGAGAGCCTCCTGCGCTTTCGCTATGAGTCTCTCTGTCGCTCCCTCGTCCCTGTTCAGAATCACGTCCTCCACCGCCTTCAGAAGCGACGGCTCTATGTCGTCGTAGACTTTCAGCATGCCAGGGTTCACTATGCCCATGTCCAGACCTGCCGAAATCGCATGGTACAGGAACACTGAATGCATGGCTTCACGCACCTGGTTGTTACCTCTGAACGCAAATGACAGGTTTGAGATACCGCCCGAAGTAAGCGCTCCAGGAAGGTTCTTCTTTATCCATCTCACGGCTTCGATGAAGTCCACGCCATAGAGTGCGTGCTCCGCTATGCCTGTGCCGATGGAAAGTACATTCACATCAAATATGATGTCATGCGGGTTCATTCCCACTTTCTCTGTGAGCAGCTTATACGCTCTCTCACAGATGTTTATCTTTCTTTCATAAGTGGTGGCCTGCCCCTCCTCGTCAAACGCCATCACCACTACCGCTGCTCCCAGGGCCTTGATCTGTCTCGCTTTCGCGATGAAGGCCTCTTCGCCTTCCTTGAGCGAAATAGAGTTCACGATGCACTTGCCCTGCGCGTTCTTCAGACCTTCCACGATGGTCTCCCAGTGAGATGAATCTATCATGATGGCGGCCTTCGAGACTGCAGGGTCACCCGAGATGTGGCGAAGGAAACGCGACATCTCGCGGGTGGAGTCGAGCATGGCGTCGTCCATGTTTATGTCGATGACGGACGCGCCGCCTTCTATCTGGCCGGCAGCCACCTGAAGGGCTGTGTCGTAGTCCTCTGCGGCTATGAGCTTCGCGAACTTGCGCGAGCCGGCTACATTGGTACGCTCACCTATGTTAGTGAAATTTGAGCTTTTCTTGTCAATGCTCACCGCCTCGAGCCCGCTCACCACGAGTGGCTCGTCCTTCTCGCAGATCGCGCGTGGAGCGAACCCCTTGACCGCATCTGCAATGGCCCTGATGTGCTCCGGAGTGGTGCCGCAGCAGCCTCCTACTATGTTCACGAGACCAGCCTGCGCCATCCTGCGCACGTGCTCGGCGGTGGTCGCTGGCGACTCGTCGTACTCGCCCATCTCGTTCGGCAGGCCGGCGTTCGGATAGCAGCTCACTGCGCATCCAGCCCACTGCGACACCTCCTCGATGAGAGGGAACAGGGCATCGCCGCCCAGCGAACAGTTCAGTCCGAAGCTGAGTAGGGGGGCGTGCTGGACGGCTCTGTAGAAACCTTCCATGGTCTGGCCGGTGAGAGTGCGTCCGCTCCTGTCACCACATGATACTGAGATCATTACGGGAATGTCGGCGCCGATACGCTCGAGGGCGTAGATGGCGGCCTTTGTGTTCAGCGCATCGAAGCAGGTCTCCATGAGAAGGAGGTCCACGCCGCCTTCGAGAAGGCCTCTTATCTGCTCCTCGAAGGCTGCTGCCATGTCGTCGAAGCTGTAAGGTCGGAAAGCGGGGTCATTGATATCCTGCGGGAGCGAAAGAGACTTGCCCGTAGGGCCAATGCTTCCGGCTACCCACACGTCGCGCCCTGCCTCGTCCGCTGCCTTCCTCGCTATCCTTGCGGCCGCGAGGGCCATCGCGTACGCCTGGTCGGACGTGCCGTACTCGGCCTGCGAGATGCTGTTTGCGCTGAAGGAGTTTGTCTCGATGATGTCAGCGCCAGCGTCTATGTAAGCTCTGTGTATCTTCTCGATGGCTTCTGGGTGAGTCAGGCAGAAGGACTCGCTGTTTCCGGTGAGTCCTTCTTTCTGTAGCATTGTGCCCATGGCACCATCAAGTATGAGGATGCGCTCTGCTAATGCGCTGCGTATGTCTTTCATCTAGAAGCAGTCTCTAAGGATGTTCACAATGTTTGCTGCCTTGCCCATGGTGAAGAAGTGCACTGCAGGCACTCCATGGGCAATGAGGTCGCGGCACTGCTCCTTGCACCACTCCTGACCTATCTCGTATACTGCCTGCTTCGAGTCCTTATGCGCTGCGATCTCGCTGGTGAGCTCGTATGGGATGTCGATGGAGAATGACTCCGGCAGGAGCTCCACCTGACGCGCTGTCGAGAGCGGCTTGAGGCCTGGGATGATAGGGATGCTGATGCCAGCGGCGCGGCACTTGTCCACGAAATCGTAGAACACCTTGTTGTCGAAGAACATCTGGGTGATGATGTAGTCGGCGCCAGCGTCCACTTTCCTCTTCAGGTTCTCTATGTCAATCTCAATGTTCGCGGCCTCGAAGTGCTTCTCAGGATAGGCGCCGACGCCGATATCGAAGAAATGGCTGTCGCCGTCGAAGCGCTTGATCGCCTCCACGAGCTCGTCGGCGTGCTTGTAGCCGCCTGGCTCAGGCGAGAATCGCTTCTCACCGAGTATGCAGTCGCCTCTGAGGGCGAGAACATTGGCAATGTCCATGAACTTGAAGTCCTGAAGCTGGAACTCGATCTGCTCGGCAGTGGCGCCACCGCATATCATATGAGGTACGACCTCCACCTTGAATTCCGACTGGATGGCTCCGCACACGGCGCTTTCGCTTACGCGGCTGCGCACAATGTGCCTGTGGTAGTTTCCTGCATCGTCCGGCCTGAACTCCACTTCGTCTCTATGACATGTTATGTTTATGTATCTAGGGTTGAACTCCATGAACGGCCTGATGCTGTCCAGAAGCTCTTTCTTGCTGATTCCGGCGAGTGGTGGCACTATCTCGAGGGAAGGATAGGCTTTGTTGCTGGAAGAGATGATCTCTGATACTTTCATTTGCATTATGTTCGTTTATCGTACAAAGTTAATATGTTTTTCTTATATTCGCAGAGTATACAATAACGGATAATATATGAAAACCAGACTATTTATCGCGACCTTGGTCGTTTCCCTCATGGGCGTCATGTCAGTTCCTGCCTCAGCACAGAATGGCTACCTGAAATCTCTCGGTCACTCATTGGGCGAGAATGCCAGACTGAAGGTCCAGGGCGAGATCTACAACAAGGCTCACAATGCAAATGAGACGGCCAAGAAAGAAAGAGAGGAGAAGAGAGCAGAGAAGAAAGCTGCGAATACCAAGCACGGAAACCAGAAACATATGACAAACTCCGGCACCGGAGCAGGCTGGACTTGCCCATCATGTGGCCAGAGTGGAAATATAGGAGCCAAGTGCTCCAAGTGTGGTGCGCGCAAGCCTCAGGCCACTGCCAAGGCTGCTGCAGGCCCTATCTTCGAGGATACATTCGCTTCAGAGGAGTCAGGACTCGCGCCTTCCAAGTGGAAGTCGCTCTCTGGCGACGCCCTCGTCCTTGATCTTGGTGAGGGCAATGTAATGGGTATCGAGAACGGCTCTGTGACTCCGAAGGTTGCTGCAGGGGCATTGGCGAAGGGAGCAACTGTCAGCCTCGAGTTCTACATCTGGACTGAGGGTCACTTCAAGCAGACATTCGAGGTGGAAGAGCCTGAAGCACAGAAGCTTACAGTGAATCTGACATCTGCGGACGCAGCTGCCCCTTCGGTCATGGCTGTCATCCCGACTCTGTTTGATGGCTCCAAGGATATTCCTGTATTTGTGAAGTGTCGCGCAGAGGATCGCGACAAGAAGATGGCCGCTGACCTTCCAAATCCAGGCATGAGCGGCTGGCATAACATGCAGATCTCTTTCGATGGAGGAGAGTGTGTGGTCTCTATTGACGGAGGTCAGATGACGACATTCAAGAATATTATCGCTCCCGCTGACCTCGTGATCGAGGCACAGGGCTTGGTGTTCGTGAAGAACGTCTCCATCACCAAGTAGCTCCGCGCCGTTTTCGCGCAAACCCCGACAAAAAAACAGGGGGGGGAGAGAAAAAAAAGACCGAGAGTCGTATGACTTTCGGTCTTTTTCGTGGGAGTTGAGGGAGTCGAACCCCCGACCCTCTGCTTGTAAGGCAGATGCTCTAAACCAACTGAGCTAAACTCCCAAACGGGACTGCAAATATACGGCGAAAATCTTTAATTCCAAATTTTTCATGAAGAAATTGTACGAAATTTCATCATAGTTCGCCTTTTTTATGATAAAGGCGTGTGGAAGTCACTAAACTTACGTATATTTGCAGAACTGTTTCGGGGGTGTTTTGGTTTTGACACCATGGATTCGGGACAGTAAGCACGTCGGGAGTCAGTGCCCCTCCCGTTAATCTCAGACGCAAAAAATTTAGTTGGCAACAACTCTTATGCACTCGCTGCTTAATTGACCAAGTCAATTAACTTAATCCGGTCCGCCAAGGCTGCGGGCCCGACGAGTATCCCTCCGAGCTTTAAGCCGGTTATGGTCGGAACCAGGGGTATCATTCAAATCGGACGCGTGGGGTAATTCCTCTGAATCCTCACTAAGACGCAGGGGATAAGCTCCAGTTAGCCCGTCTTTCGGCAGGCTGCAGCCGACAACCAAAGGAAGAATAAGCGTGTAGAAAGCTGCTTCGTGCTATGTTTGGACGGCGGTTCGAGTCCGCCCACCTCCACGAAAAAAACGGCCTCTCAGTCATCTGAGAAGCCGTTTTTCGTATCATTGGTATCAGAGAAGTCGTTTCTGTATCATTGGCATCTGCGACGCCGTTTTAGATCATTCTGTACTCTGCGACTTTTGTCAGTGCGACACTGTCTGGGGTGTCGTCCACGAACAGCTGTCGGGAGAAGCTGATGCCTTCGTGAGCCATGCACACCTCAAGGACGAGTAGGAAAATACCGATGTCGATTCTGTTGAATCTGGATACGAATGCCATAGGGATGAGCCCAGTGAAGCCTTTCTTCCTGAAGCGGGATACTTCCAGGCATCCTGAATTGTTCCTGACGAACCATGGCTGAGAGTTGCATGCGGATGGGGCGAATCTCACGATGTCGGAGAATGGCAGCATCTCTCCATCCCATATCTCGGAGAGAGCCTTTCTCTTGGATTTGAACATGTCCTTTCTGAAACTGTCTGAAGGGACTCTGGACACTGCCATCATGATGACATACTCCAGTCCATCCAGCTCTTTCTCGTCTGTCTTTCCGAGCCCGAACCAGAGAGTTCCCAGTCCCAGCTCCACCAGCTTGAGGTCCAGCTGCTCTCCCATGTAACCAATGTTCATGAGATAGTTGTCCTTCTTCTCGCTGTAGAAGAGGATGCACTTCTCTGCGCCAGCGTAGCAGTTTGTCTCCGCTCCAGGGACTATCCTTGTCCTGACCTGTATGCCTTCCACCAGCGGTCTGAGACTATCTACTGCATCCTGTATGGCGATTTCATCATCCTGAGTGAGGGGTAATGTCTGCCCGAACTTATGAAATGACTTTCTGCGAAATAGTTGTGTGTATAGTTCTTCCATAGAGCCAAATGTAGCACTTTTTCTGCGATTCTTTGTTATTTCGGATTTGGATTGTATTTTTGTGACGTTACATAACCTAAATCATTATGATGTTTTACACAAAGAATCGTAGGATTCGTGAAAAGTATACCGATACGCTCGCGAAGATTTACGACTATGCTACATCTACGTTTACTAAAAGACAGTATACCCAGTGGTATGACTCGAAGGAAGGTGGATATACTTTCGGAGAGTTCAGGGCTGAGTGTGATAACCTGTCGAAGAAGATGACTCAGTACGGCGTCGGCGCCGGAGACAGAGTCGCCATATTCTCACAGAGCATGCCTAACTGGTCGCTCGCATACTTCAGTACAGTGGTGTTCGGACGAATAGTGGTCCCTATCCTTCCAGACAGTTCTGAGAATGAGGTAAACAATATCATCAGCCATTCAGGCTCGAAGGTACTCTTCGTTTCGCAGAGGCTCATGCCGAAGGTCAGCGAGGAGGTCAAGTCAAAGATGGCTCTGGTATTTGATCTCGATACCATGGAGATAATCAAGGAGGATGATGAGCAGTTCACCATTGACGGAAAGACCGCAGTGCCTACACCTGACGATATTGCCGCCATCATCTATACTTCTGGAACTACAGGAAGTGCCAAGGGAGTGGTGCTTAGCCACAGAAACCTTGCGTCAAATGTCATCACCTGCTATCATTCGTGCCCTCGAAACAAGAAGGACAGGTGGCTGTCGCTGCTGCCATTGGCTCACACATTGGAGATGACCCTCAGCATGCTGTACCCTATGTACTGCGGTGCGACAGTCTACTATCTGCAGAAGCCACCTGTGCCAGCGCTGCTGCTGAAGGCGATGAAGGTGGTGAAGCCTACCACCATCCTGTCGGTGCCTCTCATCATCGAGAAGATCTATAAAGGCAGTGTGCTGCCGACTATACAGAAGAGCCGCACCCTTACTTGGATGAACCAGCATATGCACGGTCTCATGTGCAAGGTGATCGGCATGAAGCTGAAGTCAACCTTCGGCGGTCATGTGACCTTTTTCGGCATCGGCGGCGCGAAGCTTGACCCTGAAGTGGAAGGGTTCCTGCTGAAGGCTGGTTTCCCTTACGCCATCGGCTACGGACTCACGGAGACCTCGCCACTTGTGGGCTATTCCATCAAGAAGTGGAGGAAGGTCGGCTCACTCGGATACCCTGTATACAATGTGCAGATGAAGCTGCGCGACGTGAATCCAGAGACTGGTGAGGGCGAGATCGTGGTGAAGGGACCGAACGTGATGCTTGGATACTACAAGGATCCTGTGAGGACAAAGAGCGTGTTCACCGAGGACGGCTGGTTCAAGACCAATGATCTCGCGGTCCAGGACGAGAAGGGACGCATCTCGATCAAGGGTCGCAAGAACAACATGATTCTGGGCCCATCCGGAGAGAACATCTATCCTGAGGAGATCGAGAATGTCCTTAACAATGCTGAAGGCGTAGGCGAGTCCATCATCGTGGAGAGACAGGGCCGCCTCGTGGCACTCGTTCAGCCTATCGAGGGCTTCGTGGACTGGAACAAGGAAGGCGAGGACAAGATGTACGAGAAGCTCGACGAGTGGAAAACCAAGCTTCTTACCAGGGTGAACAAGAACGTGAACAAGTCTTCCCAGGTGAGCTCGGTGGAGGTCATGAAGGAACCTTTCGAAAAGACTGCCACCATGAAGATCAGGCGCTTCCTCTATAAGGAGTCTGCTCCGACGGTCGAGTCTGAAAGAAAGGAGAACAAAGACAAGAAATAAAAAAAGGAGTCGCGAGACTCCTTTTTTTTACTCCATCACTTTCTTTGTGAGGTCTATCTGCTTGAGGAAGTTCTTCCTGTATCCGAATGGATCGAATGACAGAGCAGACTCGACTAGTTGCTTGGACATTTCCAGGCTTGCGCTTCCCTTGAACTTAGAGTCTCGGAGCACCATTCCGTAAGCTGCTACGCCGGCAGCGAAGGAGAGATTCTCGGATTTTTCCGCGAGACCTTCTACTGTCATGCTCAGGGACTCGCTATTCTGTCCAAGTACATTCTTATACTTGACGTCGAACTTGGCGACAGCGTCGCCTCCGCTGTATCCGTCTTCTGGAACTATCTCATACAGAGCGGTTATGGTCTGTCCTGCACCTATCTCTCCAGCGTCTTTCTTGTCGTTCTCGAAGTCCTCTGAAGACATCACTCTGTTCTCGTAACCTATCAGGCGATAGCTCTTCACTTTCTTCTCATCGAAGGTTACCTGGACCTTGCAGTCATTCACTACGGAAATGAACTTGTCCTTCTCCTGTACGAATACCTTGATCATCTCATCCTCGCTGTCGATGAAGAAGTAGCAGCCGTTTCCTTCGTTTGACACTTTCTCCATCATGGAATCATTAAGGTTGCCCATTCCGAAACCGAGTGCTGTGAGGTAGATGCCCTTGTCGCAGTAGTTCTGTACCATCTCGAGGAGTTCGTCTGTAGAGGTGACGCCTACGTTGAAGTCACCGTCGGTTCCGAGGATGATTCTGTTGTTTCCTCCTGGGATGTAGTTTGAGAGCGCCTCTTCATATGCCATCTTGATGGCTTCTCCACCATTGGTCGAACCATTGGCAGTGAGCTTCTCGATGGCCTTCTTGATAGTGCCGGCTTCTTTTACAGGGGTGGACTCAAGTACCTTGGATACCTTGCCAGAATATGTCACTATCGAGATTCTGTCATTAGGTGAGAGTTCTGGAAGCATGGATATCAAGCCGGACTTTAAAAGAGGAAGCTTGTTCTGTGACGACATGGAACCAGATACGTCCACGAGGAAAACATAGTTTGCCAGTGGCCTCTCGCTTGCTGAAAGGCTCTTTCCTTTGAGTCCCAGACGGACTAGCTTGTGGCTGTCGTCCCATGGACATTCTCCGACTTCAGCATTGATGGCAAGCTTTCTGCCACTCTGTGGTTCTGCGTAGTCGAATGGGAAATAGTTGAGGAACTCCTCTATGCGCACAGCGCCTTTTGAAGGTGCCCAGCCATTGTTCAGATAGTTCCTGACCACAGCGAAGGAGGCTCCGTCTGCATCTACGCTAAATGTGGATGCTGGCTGGTCCTTGGTGTTTATGAACTGGTTCTCCTTGAAGTCGTCGAATTTGTCGCCAGATGATTCTGCGGACTCTATCCCACTGATGGATGGTGCCATGAATGCGTCGGAAAAATCCTTGGAACAAGAGGTGAGAGCAAGGGCCATAAGACCCATAATTGTCGCTTTTTTCATGATGCTATATATTTATTTCGATTGGTAATTCTGTTCTTTTTCCGTTTATGGTCCACACCCTGGTGCATCTTGGATATGGTCCCGCGATATGCTCTGAACAGCTATAGTGGATGGTGTAGGTTTTGCCACCTTTCCACTTGAACGTGATGTCTTCTTCCATGTCCAGTGCTCCGTCGATGTCTCCGAATACCAGGCGATATCCGTGATGGAATCCAGAGTGGTCAGTGTACTGGCACTTCTGGACGAATAGGCCATATATAGTCGTAATGGTGTACCTGGTGGAAGGGAAGATGGCGTCGACTCCAGGCAGGGTCTGGACCTCATAGATCTTTCCCTGGAAAACGACGGATGCACCTTCCATGTCGGGATGGATCAAATCGTGTCCCTCTGAGTCAGAGACGACGATGGTGAGAGTTACTGGAGCCCAGTCGACGACGTAGTCATTTGGGGCGGCGCCGACCCCAGCGTCTTCCATCTCCATTTTCGCGCAGGCGCAGGCGCCGAAGATGAGCATGAGCAAAATAAATAGTTTTTTCATAGGCCTAATCAAGATTGATTCTCAGTCCTACACTCGCTCCCACAGTGGTCTTTCCCGAACTGCGGCGAGTGGTGATGTCAGACTTTGTGATATAGTAACTTAAATCGGGTTCGATGAATACTCCCAAGTGTCTGGAGATGCCATATTCGATGCCGGCATTTGCCATGAGTGCGCACTGGAGTCCTTTCTCGGTGAGTCTCTGTTCTCCTCTATGGGCGTACATGCATTTCTCGGGCATGACTCCACCTCCGACATAATAGAGGAAGTGTCCGCGCTTCGCGTAGTAGTCAAGGGTGACGGGTACTCCTAGATAGTGTACGTCCTGTAGCTTGTAGCTGTAGTCAGGCATGCCACAGTTTGACTTCAGGAGTGTGTATTTGAGTCCCGTGTTCAATGCCCAGTGACTTGACAGCTCCAGCTTTACTGATAGTCCAAACTCCATAGGGACAGGAATGTGTGAGTAGGAGATAGGGGAGTTATAGTCCTCCGCTGTAGCCACTGGTGCGTAGTAACTGGTAGCCTTGGTGGCGGCCGTCTGGTACATAGGATTAAGCGGGCTTCCTGACGATGGAGTCATTCTCTGGTTTTTCGAAAGTGCCAAGGACACACGCATGCGTCTGCGCTCCTTTTCAGTGAACTCTATCAGCTGTATGTCTTCCTTCTCCTTGGCCTTCATCTCAGTATGGGAAGGTGCTGTGACCTCAGGAGAAACCTTCTCTTCGCAAGTGGTATCCATCTCAGCGACAGAAAGCTCAGTAGGAGCCTCTGGCTCTTTCGCGACACTTTCCTCACCTTTCGTGATGGATGGATGAGGGGTGAAGATCTCTGCCACTGCATCAGGGAGTATCTCCACAAGCTCTATGCGGGCTGTGTCCAGCGCTATCTCCTGAATGTCAGTTCTTTCCGCTACAATAGATTCTCCAGGGAATACCTGGCGAGGCCAAAGGATCAGTGCCAAGGCCAGCATCGCGGCTGCAGAAGCCAATGCTCCCGAGAACTTGAGCCATGCGGCTCTGCGTCTGTGGGCAGTGTACCTGGACTGCAGAAGCTCGAAGTCTCCTGACGGAAGCTCCGGCCCTCCTTCCAGAGTGCTTTGCTTGATGATGTCAGTCCAGTCGTTATTCATTGTCTTTCAAATATGAGTTAATCGATCCTGCCAGTCTGTTTCGGGCTTTCGAAAGAAGTGATGTGGATGCTCTTTCTGTAATGTCCAGGAGTCTGGCTATCTCCTTGTGTGGCACACCGTCGATGTGGTAGAGGTTGAAGATGGTCCTCTGGGTGGGAGGGAGCTTCTGTATGAGCTCTCTGACCTTCTCAGGAGGAATGTCCTTGACTCTCTCTGCCGGTGGGTCGTCCTGCGTGATGTCGTCTTCCAGGTCGATGAAATGGACTTTTTTCTTCTTCCTTATCTCATCAATGCATAGGCTGATGGTAAGCCGTGCAAGCCATGAATATAAGGAACCATCCCCACGGTACTCGAAGCGCCCTATCTTGTCGTAGGCCTTGATGAATGAGTCATGCATCCAGTCTTGAGCCTGTTCTCTGTCGTCGGCGTACCTGCAGCACAGTGAGTAGAGCCTCGGGGCGTAGAGGACATATAGCTCCTTGCGCGCCAGGTCTGAACCATGTGCACATTTTTGGGCTAATGTTTTCTCGTCTCCGTTCATGCTATCACTCACAGTCTACACATATAACGACGAAATGTGGGAATGCGTCAGAGAAATGCGAAATATTTACTGGAAAAAAGAGAATGAAGCGTGGTACTCCGGAGCCTCGGATACGTGGGAGATCTCGTCTATGTTTGACGGGCGGACGCCGCAGCCGGCCATCACGACGATGCGGCCGGAGGCACGACGGACCAGCTCGGCGATGAGGAAGCGGCCGGTGTAGGCGTCCGCCTCATGACCGGAGGTCAGCAGACGGTCACACCCCAGACTGATGATCTGCTCGAAGGCTTCGAGCGGGTCTGCGCATACATCGAATGCACGATGGAAGGTGATGCTTAGACCGCACTGGCGCGCCTCAGAGACCAGTTTTCTCATCGTAGGCATGTCAATATGGCAGTCAGCGTCCAGCGCGCCGATGACTACGCCGTGCGCGCCAGCCTGCTGGCAGGCACGGATGTCATCCAGCATCTGCTGGACCTCTGAAGCATTGAAATGAAAATCGCCTCCACGTGGGCGTACGAGTACATTGACAGGGATGCCGACTGCCGCGATGACAGCCTCCAGCAGCTCCCTGGACGGAGTGACGCCGCCCACCTCGAGCTGCTCACACAGCTCGATTCTGCTGGCGCCGTGCTCCTCGGCGTATCTGGCCTGCTCCAGTGAGACACAGCATGATTCAAGAAACCTATCCATATATGGGTGTTTTACCTTACAAATATAATGCTTATCTCTGTGAAATGACTATCTTTGTGTATCATGAAAAAAGCACGCCTTATCTCCCTCATCCTGATGCTCTGTGCGTTGCCTATGGTCGCGCAGCCAGGATACAAGCCAAGTGAACAGAATGTCGCAGCAAGGAAGCAGTTCGAGCAGGACCGCTTCGGTATATTCATCCATTGGGGCATATACGCCATGGTCGGACATGGCGAATGGGTCATGGAGAATGAAGGCCTTGACCGGAACGAGTATTCACGACTCGCCGCAGGATTCTGCCCATCACGCTTCGATGCAGATGCGTGGGTGAGAGCCATCAAGGCTTCAGGCGCCAAGTATATCACCATCACCTCGCGCCACCACGATGGCTTCTCGATGTTCCGTTCCTCTGCGTCTTACTATAATGTCGTGGACGCCACTCCTTTCGGAAGGGATGTGATAGGCGAGCTGGCGAAGGCATGCGAGAAGGAAGGCATAAGGCTCCATTTCTACTACTCGCACCTTGACTGGGGCAGGACTGACTATCCTCGTGGACGTACTGGACTGAAGTCTGGCCGTCCGGATGGGGCTGACTGGAGGCACTACATGGATTTCGTGAACGCCCAGCTCACGGAGCTCCTCACTCAGTACGGCCCTGTCGGTGCCATCTGGTTCGATGGTCTCTGGGATCAGGACGCGCACCCTCGTGAGGACCAGCCTGCGCTGTGGAACCTCTATGAGCAGTATGAGCTCATCCACAGGCTTCAGCCTGGATGTCTTGTGGGAAACAACCATCATCTCCTCCCATTTGCGGGAGAGGATATCCAGATATTCGAGAGGGATATCCCAGGACAGAACGAGTTCGGTCTGTCCGGCCAGGAGATCTCTCGCCTGCCGCTGGAGACCTGCCAGACCATGAACTGGTCATGGGGATACAGGATAACTGACCGTGACTACAAGTCTTCAGAGGACCTCATCAGGTACCTTGTGAACACTGCTGCGAAGGGTGCGAACCTTCTCCTTAACATTGGCCCAAGGCCAGACGGAACCCTTCCAGAGGCTGCTGTAGAGCGCCTGGAGGCCATGGGCAAGTGGCTTGAGGCAAATGGCGAGTCCATCTACGGGACCGTGGCCGGATGCGTCCAGGGCGAGGAGTGGGGCGTCAGCACGCAGAAGGAGAATGTGCTTTACCTGCACATACTGAAGCCTCAGCAGAGCATCACGCTCGAGATGAAGAACAAGCTCCAGAAGGCTGAGGTGCTGGGTGGTGAAGCTGTGAGATTCAAGCAGAAGAAGGGCGTCGTCACACTGGATGTGCCAGAGGCAGCAGAGGGCTGCGTGGACCAGATCGTGAAACTTACATTCAAGGATACACTATGAAAAAGGTGCTTGCCATAGCGCTCACCGTGCTTGCGGTGGCGTGCGGAAAGAAGATGGACAGCTCGGCGTACGTGGACTGGCTCTATGAGAGCATGCCCCTGCCGGATAGCCTCACTTTCGACAGAGGCTTCTGGGAGGCGAATGCCGCGAAGACCCTCGAGGTGCGCGAGAAGATGGGCTGGAAGGTGCCAGAGCGCGAGTTCCGCCACTTCGTGCTGCCGCTGAGGGTGAACAATGAAACCCTTGATGACTTCCGCACCACTTACGCGGATACCATCTGTGCGCGCGTGGCGGGGATGGATATGGCAGAGGCCGCGCTGGAGATAAACCACTGGTGCCACGAGCAGGCTACATACAGGCCATCTGACGCCAGGACATCTTCTCCTATGGCGACCATGCGCAATGGTCTCGGCCGCTGTGGCGAGGAGTCGGTACTGGCCGTCGCTGCGCTGCGTGCCGCTGGCATTCCTGCGAGACAGGTATACACTCCGAGATGGGCCCATACTGACGACAATCATGCCTGGGTCGAGGTCTGGGTGGACGGCAAGTGGTATTTCATGGGTGCGTGCGAGCCTGAGCCAAGGCTTAACATGGCTTGGTTCAATGCTCCAGTATCCCGCGCCATGCTCCTTCACACGAAGGCCTATGGCGACCATGCAGGCGACGAGGACGTCATGCAGAAGACTTCATGCTAGACTGAGACCACTGTCATCCGTGGCTATGTGCCAGCCAGAAGGTCGGTGGTCACGGTGCGTGATGTCGAGGGAAACCCGGTTCAGGGTGCGAAGGTGGAGTTCAAGATATATAACTATGCTGAGTTCTACACGGTAGCAAGTTACAGAAGCGATGCGGAAGGACATGCGGCCCTGGATATGGGACATGGAGATATGTTCATCTGGGCAGCGAAGGATGGTCTCTTCGGTTTCTCCAAGGTTTCAGGCGAGAGTGGGGAAGTCGTGCTCAATCATAGGATTGGGGAGAGGTTCTGCGCTGATATAGAGATAGTTCCGCCTGTCGAGGATCCTATCCGGACGGGAGCGGGCGAAGCGGAGATCGCGGCTAACGCCGACAGACTGGCGGCGGAGGATGCGATACGCGCAGCACACGACCACTCAAATCCAGACCTTGATTCGTTCCTTGCAGGAGGTGGACAGAAGGCCGCTCTCATCGTCTCTCAGCTTAGCGAGAAGGATCTCTGCGATGTCACTGCAGACGTACTGGAGGATGTGTCCGCTCATTATGTCAGTGATGATCCTTTCATCCTCTGCCCTAGGGTCGCTAACGAGTTCCTGCTTCCTGTACGAGACGAAATCATTGGCTCAGGTATCGCAGAAAGGCTGAGATGCATCGACGATGTAATCGCCTGGACGCGCGACAGCATTCGCGTCATCGAGGGACGCAACCCTCAGAATCTCAGCATCCCGCCTCGCTCCGTGTGGAGGTCGCGCCTCTCCGATGCCCGCTCACGCGGCATCTTCTTTGTCGCCCTCTCACGCGCGCTCGGCTATCCCGCACGCATCGACGAGGTGACTGGGAAGACCCAGTACCGCAGCGATGCCGGCTGGGTGGATGTGAACTTCGGCGAGGCTGTGGCTGCAGTTACTCCTGACAGGGGGACTGGATCATTGGCTTATGATGGAAAGGTGGTGAAGACCCCTAAGTACTATAAGCATTTCACTATCTCGCAGATCGTAGATGACAGCGCCAGCCTGCTTGAATATGGTAGCGACGCTGATGATACTCCTCTTACGCTTTTCAGAAGCTTCCCTCTGGATGCAGGCTACTACATGCTGACATCGGGAAGCCGCCTTGCCAGCGGCGCCGTGCTTGCTCATATGGAGTTCTTCCCAGTGGAGAAGGACGCGCAGCAGCAGATTCCTCTCATACTCCGAGAGGATAGCTCTGAAGTGGTCGTGATAGGCTCTATGGATGCCGAGCAGCTCTTCCTGAAGGATGGCGAGAGCAGCCAGCAGAGCATACTCAGCGCCACGGGCCGTGGCTATTTCCTCGTCGCTGTGATGGGCGATAAGGATGAGCCTAGCACTCATGCACGCATCGATCTCGAGGCTGCGGCAGAAGAGCTGAATGCCTGGGGATGCCCTGTAGTCGTGCTGGGTGAGGCGCGCCCCGCTGGCCTTCAGCACGCCATCTTCGGCATGGATCCGGACCAGAAGGTCCTCCACATGCTCGCCGATGGCTGCGAAAGCCCATCCGCGACGCTGCCGGTCATCGCTGTCTGCGACAGCTTCGGCCGCATCGTCTATTTCTCTCAGGGTTACAACACCTCCCTGACCTCTGACCTTAACGGGATCATCCAAAAACTATGATGAAGATGAATCGTTTGTTGACAGCAGCAGTCTGTCTTTTCCTCAGTATGGGAATTCATGCCCAGACCGTCATCCATCTGGAGAAGGAGTCTGAAGGCAAATATATGGTCGATGCGAAGCTGAATGGCGTCGGCGTGGTCACCTATTATACCGAGGAGAGCTGGTATGCCAGCGTCTCTTCCACCACCTATCTCTTCCTCTACGAGAACGGGTATATTGCCAATGCTGACGTGAAGGGCATGACGGTGGTCAAGATGCCGAACGGCAAGACTACCAAGGCGGGCTCATTTGTCATCAGGAGCCTTCGTATAGGCAATGTCATTGTAAAAGACCTCCCAGCCTTCGTGGTGGCGAAGCAGACCGTGCCGCTTCTCATCGGAAGCTCCACCTTCGACTGCTTCGGTGAGGTGACCATCGATGGTGACAGGCTCATCATCAATGATGCCGATGAGGTGGTGGCTGCCACTGAGGAGACTCTCAGCCCATCGGACCAGCTCAAGATCCGTATACAGGAGCTGATGGAGGCTGAGGACTACGAGAAGGCTGCGGAAGCCATGGCAGAACTTCGTAAGGTCGAGCCTTTGACCATGTATCAGGAGTACCAGTACATAGTCGTACAGAACATACTGGGACATAGTGATGAGACCATAAGTACTGCGGAGAGATGGCTTGAGGATAATGCTGGCAAGTCCGCTACACTTGATTACTGGGTATATGACTGCCTGGGCGATTCGTACGCGCGTAAGAAATTGACTTCTAAATCGATAGCTATGTACGAAAAGGCTGTTCAGAGCTACTGCAGGATGTTCAACACCACAGAGAAGGAGATAAAGAAGAGTGCGGCTCGTGATGAGACCCTGGGAGTGACTCTGTTTGATCTGGGAAGGCAGTATGCTTCAGCCGGAGACCATAAGAAGGCAGTGGACAGATGCAAGCTCGCAGCCAAGTGTGGAAACAAGGGCGCAGTGGAGTTCTGTGAGAAATTCAAGATACGTTTCTAAGCATTGTTTTGAAAACGAAACATGGCAGAATTGATAGAATATAAGCTTCACCCAGAGGTGGAGGCTTTCACGGCGGGGCGAGACTGCGCGCTGCCGCGTGTGGTGGTCCAGTCGCATCAGGTGCACGATGTCACGGTGGCGCGCGTCGACAGACCCGACGTGTCACGAGAGGAACTCGAGGGCTACGATGCCCTGGTCACCAATGTTCCTGGAGTGTGCATCGGTGTAAGGACAGCAGACTGTATTCCCATTCTTATATATGACCCTGTGAAGAAAGCCGCGGCTGCCGTGCACAGTGGCTGGAGGGGCACTGTGATGAAGATATGCGAGAAGGCATTGGTGCGCATGAGCATAGAGTATGGCACGAAAGCCTCGGATGTAGTCGCAGTCATCGGTCCGGGTATATGCGCTGACTGTTTCCAGGTGGGCGAGGAGGTCGCCGTGGAGTTCAGGAAGGCTGGCTTCGACATGGACAGGATATGGAGTTTCCGAGGTCCTCGCACAGAAGGAAGCATAGCCGGAGGCCACCATATCGATCTCGTGGAGGCATGCAGATTGACTCTCATCCAGTGCGGAGTCGCTGCAAAGAACATCACTGTACGCTCGCTCTGCACGTACGAGCACACAGAGCTTCTCTATTCTGCCCGTAAGGAAGGCTCTGCGTGCGGTAGAAACATAAATGCCATTTGCATTCTATAGAAATCATAAACACATAATATCAATCATGACACCTAGAATTGAAAAGGCGCTCAGAAGCGCCACTGATACCAAGGTATTTGAACTTGGCGAGAATATCCTTCACATTGTCCCTGATGTCTTCAGACAGCAGTTCCCTGGCCGTGAGGCCGTCATTATTGTGGACTGCAACACATGGGTGGCAGCTGGCGAGAAGGTCGCTGCATATATGAAGGAGGCAGGTGTACCTGCCACTGTATTTGAGATTCCGGACAAGCATTTCCATGCAGAATGGAAGTATATCGAGATGGTGGACCATGTCCTCGACGAGACAGGAGCCATAGCTGTTGCAGTGGGCTCAGGCGTGATCAATGACCTCTGCAAACTCTGCTCGCATCATCATAAGCAGTCTTATGTTTGCGTGCCTACAGCTGCATCTGTAGATGGATACTCTTCATTCGGCGCATCCATTTCCTTCGAGGGCCTGAAGCAGACCTTCGAGTGCCCGGCTCCAGTAGCCATCGTCGCTGACGCTGCCGTCATAGCCGCCGCTCCAGCGAAGATGACTGCCGCCGGCTATGCTGATCTCGCTGCGAAGAACCCTTGCGGAGCAGAGTGGATGATAGCTGACCTCTTCGGTACAGAGCCTATCCAGGAAGACGCTTGGCACATGCTTCAGGATGTGCTCGACGAGATGCTCGCGAGCGCGGAGGGCGTGGCGAAGGGCGATCCTAAGGCGATATCATTGCTCTTCGAAGGCCTGACGCTGAGCGGTTTCGCTATGCAGGCTGCGCGCTCAAGCCGCCCAGCTTCATGCACTGACCACCTCTTCAGCCACTACCTTGACATGACGGGCCACACCTTCAACGGGGAGCTCCAGAGCCATGGTTTCCAGGTGGCGATAGGTACCCTCACCATGTGTGCTTTCTTCGATGAGTTCCTCAAGCTAGACCTCACCACTCTCGATGTGGATAAGTGTGTGGAGGCTTGGCCAAGCTTCGAGCAGGAGCAGGAGAGGGCCAAGGAGATATTCAAGGACTTCGTAAACCCTATTCTCGGCCCTCAGCAGATGGCTCTCAAGTATCATGACAAGGAGACTGTGCGCGAGCAGCTCACCAAGGTCCGTGACCAGTGGCCAGAGCTCCGCGAGAAGTACAGGAAGCAGGTATATCCTTTCGAGAAGATGCAGAGACTCTTCCAGATCGTAGGCGCTCCGTCTGACCCTTCTCATATCGGTGTCACCAGAGAGCAGCTGAAGGCCATGGTGCCTTTCACCCAGCTCATGCGCTATCGCATAAACCTTCTCGACCTCGCGAAGCGTGCGCAGATCTACGACCAGCTGGTTGAGGCCGTTTTCGGCGCTGGTGGCGCATGGGAGATTGCGTAAAATAAACAGAAAATTGTAATACATAATTCAAAAATCCTCCGTACCTTTGTGGCGCGGGGGATTTCTGTATGTATGCGCTGATAGACTGTAACTCCTTTTTCTGCTCTGTGGAGAAGGTTTTCCATCCTGGACTGGAGGGGAAGCCAGTGTGTGTGCTGTCGTCAAATGATGGCTGCGTGGTGGCGCTGACTCCTGAAGCGAAGGCATTGGGTATACGTAGGGGTGAGCCTATTTTCGAGGTCAGTGATATCGTGGAACGAAACGGCGTGAGGGTGTTCTCGGGAAATATGATGCTCTATGCCGCCATGTCGAAGCGTGTTCAGAACATCATCAGGGCAGCGGTGGACAGGGTAGAGGTGTATAGCATAGACGAGTGTTTCTGCGATCTTTCTGGATATGGCAAGTACTTTGACATCGAGGGGCTGATGCGCGACCTGGCCATGCGCATAAGGCTGTATACCGATATCCCGGTGAGCGTGGGTGTGGCGCCGACGAAGACATTGGCCAAGGCAGCCAGCAAGTTCGCGAAGAAGTATCCAGGCTACCACTCTGTCTGCATGATGGATACCGATGAGAAGCGACGCAAGGCGCTGGCTCTCTTCGACCTGGCGGATGTCTGGGGCGTAGGGGGGAGGTCGTTGCAGAAACTGAACTATCTAGGCATACACACACCTCTGGAGTTTGCCGACAGGAACCTTGGCTGGGTGCGCTCACATTTCACGAAACCAGGCGTCCAGACTTGGAAGGAGCTAAATGGTATCCCGTGCATAGATACCTCGGAAATAATTCAGCGCCAGAGCATTGGCACCAGCAGAAGCTTCGGCGAGATGATCTCCGACCTTCAGATGCTGAAGGCCTCTATCGCCACCTTCGCGGCCAGCTGCGCAGGCAAGCTGCGCGCCCAGAACTCGGTGGCGGGCAGCGTCATGGTCTTCATTGCCACGAACCCTTTCCGCGAGGATCTGCCGCAGTATTCAAACACTGCTTCCATGCGCTTCAGCGTCGCCACCGCGGATACCATCGAGATCACCCAGGCCGCGCTGCGCCTCGCCGAGAGCATCTATCGCCCAGGCTACCTGTATAAGCGCTCCGGCGTCATGCTCACGCATATCTCACCGGACTCGGCGCTGGAGCTGGACCTGTTCGACCCGGTGAGGAACCGCTTCGAGCGACACGAGCTGTCGCGCTCCTTCGACGCGCTGAACCAGCAGTTCGGGCTGCGCTCCGTCCAGCTCGCCGTAGCGGGCGCCGCATCCGACCCGTGGCACGTGAAGTCGCTGCACCGCAGCCCGAACTTCCTCACAAGCATAGACGAGCTCCTCGTCGTCAGCTGAGTGCGCGCGCCGCCTCCTGCTCCCGCCGCCTTTCGTGCGCAAAACAGGCCTCTCCACGCACGAAACCCTCTTCGGACCGCCTCTCGTGCGCAGAACAGGCGTTTCTACGCACGAAACCCTCTTCGGGCCGCCTCTCGTGCGCAGAATGGGCGTCTCCGCGCACGAAACCCTCGCTGGCGCCACTGCGTTGCGCCGTTGCGTTGACCCTTGCGCACGAAAATGGCTTTTGGCTGCATCCCTTTTCGCAAGTGTGGCGTGTTTCTGCCATTATCCATCAAAATGCGCGACCTTGCGCACAGAATCGCCATCCTGTGCGCTGCAGCTGCGCAAGTGTCGATGGGGTGTTTGGAGCGCTGGCTGAGGGTGGGATGGCGGACCCGTGGCCGCCCATGGCCTCGTGAATGGGTCCGTAGCGCGCAGCGCGAGGGGGATGGAGTGCGCAGCACGGAAGGTCCGCCACCCACCATCTGCCGCGCCCACCGCTCCCACCGCTCCCATCGCTCCCGCATCCTCACCATGCCACGACCCGGATGAAACGTCGCATCTGTCGGGGTCGCGTCCGGCTGGGGTGGAAAATGGACAGTTTCTGTTCCACGACCCGGATGAAACGCTGGATCCGTCGGGGTCGCGGCCATCAAGGGAAGTAAATGGAGAGTTTCTATGCCACGACCCGGATGAAACGCTGAATCC
>JAKSJL010000025.1 GCA_024398295.1 Bacteroidales bacterium | reverse complement strand
CCCACTTGATGGCGCCGCTGTTGAACGCCGCGTGGATGCCGAACCTCTCCATGAGGTATGGGTTTGTCTGCTCGTCGAGGTCGTATCTCCACTCGAGTGGCGCGTGGTCACCGGTGAGGATAGGGTACTTGTAACGGCAGTATACGCCGTTGCCCTCCAGCTCTATGTTTTTCCTCGAGAGCAGCTCTTCGTGCTGCTCTCTGAGGCTTTTCAATCTTGTTTCAAATTCTGTCATTGTCATTATTTCTTGTGGAAGATCATGATGTATCCGTGAGGAGACATTACGAATCTGTCGACATCAGTCCAGTGCTTGTCATTCTCAGGGTAACCACCCTTAGGAGCGCCGAAGTCGAAGTAGAGTGCCCAGCAGTCATCTGGTACGACCTTCTCCTTCTTGAACTCAGAGAACTGGTATGTGCCTGGAACGAGGAACTGGCACTTGGTGCCGTTGTCAAATGTGGCTACGAGGGTGTCCATGTTCATGGTAACCTCATGCTTGCCCTTAGGAAGGAGGCCATAGAATCTTGAGAGGTCCTCGCCGGTAGCTTTCCATGTGTAGTTCCAGAACTGGCCGTCGTTACCAGCCCAGTAGTTGAAGTAGAACTTGCCATTCTCGATAGAGATGTTCACGCGGTCGTCACCGAGCTTCCAGATAGAATCATCCCAGTCCCAAGACTTGTCTACAGGTCCTACGAATGCAGGGTCAGAACCGCAACCACCGAGTACCTGGCAGTCTGAGGTGACGCTGTCGAAGCCCCATGAACCAGGGAGCTTGGTGAAGTCGAATGAAGTATGGATAGGCTCATCTGGATCAAGAACCTCGTCTGCTGGGATAGTCTCAGTGGTCTTTGCTGCCTGAGGAACCTCAAAGCCCTTCTCCATTGGCTCGAACTCGATCCACATTGCGCGTGGCTTGGCTGCGAGCTTGTCGTACTCACTGTAGATGTTTGTCCAGTCATCAGTACCGCCGGCGATATCAAACTTGATAGCCATGGTGGTGATGGTGGTCTTTGAACCGCCATTGTTCTCATACTCACCTGCAGGGATCGTGTAACCCTTGGTCTGGTTTCCTGCAGCGTCAGTGATGGTTACGTTTCCAGCCTCGTCAGCCTCTACTGCGCTCTGTCCCTTAGGAAGCTTGCGGTAGAACTTCTCGAGCTCGATAGGGTAGCCCTTCTGCTTCTTGTTGAACTCTGCCTTGAAGACGAATCTTGAATTCTTTCCGTCCTCACCAGCCCAGTTGTACATGGTACCGTCCTGGAGAACCTCGATGAAGTTGTCAGCCTCAGCCTCGATACCTCTGCCGAGCTTGGATACGAAGAGGTTTGCCTGTGCGAAGAGGTCTCTTACACCGCCACCGCCGTACTCAGGGCCTGTACCGCCATATACCCAGATATGGCTGATCTTGTAGACACCCTTGAGAGGACAAGGCTTATAGATGAGTGGAAGCTCTGCGGTCTGGCCGACCATGAAGTCTGTAGCGAGGCCCTCGAACTCATACTCCTTCGCGTTCGATGTGATGGTGCCGGTGATGGTGCCATTGAAGTTAGGGAGCGCTCTGAAATAGTATGTCTTGCCTGGCTCGAATGGTCCAGTCACCTCGATGCTCTTAGATGTAGCGCCAGAGATGGTAGCTCCACCATTGGCGAAACCGATGGTGATGTCGCCGGCCATCTCCTTGTCAGAGGTGAAGACGATCTTTGAGACATTCTCCATGCTGGTTGAGAATGCTACATAAGAGTATACATCGTTGAATGCGAGTCTTGGAGAGTTGCTTCTGGCAACGAGCTTCACGAGACCATCAATGGACTCGGCAGCTGCCTGTACAGTAGGAACTGAGGTCTTGATGCCCTCTGCGCTGAGCGCTGGCTTGTCTGATGCAGGCCAGTAAGCGATGTATGCCTTTGCACCCTTTGCAATGTCTCCGCTGATCTGGGCAGATGCGCCTGCAGCAGATACCTTCACAGTCTTGGTCTGACCGTCGACGAGGAGGATCTCCTCGCCATTTGTCCAAGCTGTCTTGTTTGTGGACTCGAGAACGGCAGTGAAATCCACTACCTGCTCCTCAGGCTTCTGCTCTCCCTGCTGGATCTTGCTGTCATCCGGTGCCAATGGGTCCGTGGTACGACATGCTACTACTGCGACTGACATAGCCAGGAGTGCGAGCGTGATGTTCAAATACTTTTTCATGTGATTTAGAATTGATTATTATTTTACTTTGATATTTTTTGGCATTGTGTACATGTCTGGAAGGTCCTGCTGGAAGATGGTATAGTCATCCTCGTAGAACAGCTCGAAGTCTTCAGCTGTAGTGTCGCTTGGGTATGGGCCATACGCATGACGAGGGTTGTCATTTCTCCATGCAGTGACCATGCTGATGCGCTTTCCTCTGAGGTATGGGAGCACATCGTGGGTCCAGTAGTCTGCGTGATGGTGGTTCTCCAGACCGGTCTCTGTGACACCGACAGGCTTGTTCTTCATGATGGCCACATGCTCGAGAGCATTGACATTGGACTCAAAGGCCTTGTAGTTCCTTCCATGGTAGCAGTCGATGCCGATGAGGTCTACCCACTGGTCGCCTGGCCAGCGGAAGAGGATACGTCCCTCGGCATCGTCATATACTGCGTCCATCTGCGGAGAGATGGCGTAGATGACGTTGTGGCAGCCCCTGGTGTCGCGGAGATAACTTACGATGAACCTCCAGAAACTGATGAATTCCTGATCGGTGGTGGCCTTCGAGCCCCACCAGTTCCACGCCTGCGTGTGCTCGTGGAGAGGGCGGAAGATGACAGGGATAGGCTCTCCGTCGTCGTCCTTCATGGCGAGGAGCGCGTCTGCGACCTTGTCGAGGCGCTCCTTATATTTCTTGTTAAGCGCTGAACCTTCTGTGAGGATCTGGTCCACGCACTTGGTGTTGTCCCAGGCTGTGCCTGCTGGGTACTGCTGGCCCGGGCCCTCGGTGAGAGGGTTGTCCTGATGCCATACAAGCATGCTCACACCACCCTCGTGATAGGTGCGCTTGATGAGCTCTATCTTACCAGGTGTGATGCCATGCATGTCGAGGCTGTACACGGCTGGATGGTCGCCGGTGATGTCCTTCACGTCGCTGCGGCCAGGGTCTCCCTTCCAGCCTATGCCGTACGAAGGATAGTCGTGGTGGCCGAACATCACGCCGTGCTGCTGTATGAGCCAGAGGTTTGCGTAGAGCGCCTTGGTGCGCTCGGTGGCCTTAGGGTCTACCATGCTGAGGGTCACCTTCTTCTGAGGCGCCGCAGCCTCGTGTCTCGCCTTGGCGGTGCTTGGCACGCGCTGGAAGAGCTTAGGAGCGAGGTCGCGCAGCTGCTGTCTCCAGAACTCCCACTCGTGGTCGTAGACGAGCTCGTGGTACTCTGGATGCAGACCGAGCGACTCGAGATTTGCGACAAATGCCTTCGTGCCCTCGTAGCGAGGGTCAAGGGTGCCGCAGGATATCCAGAGGAGCCTGTTCTGTGCATTGAAGGTGGCGGCATCATTGATGCTTGTGATACCATACGCTGCATGGTCAAATGCCGCATCGGCGGTGATGCCTGCGCAGAAGTTTGCGATGTATGCAAACTTGTCAGGGTTGCGCATACCTATTACATATGCCTGTCCGCCTCCCATCGAGAGGCCGGCAATGGCTCTGTTCTGTGCGCCAGGAAGCACCCTGTAGCGGCTCTCCACGAGAGGGATCACGTCGCTGAGGAGCTCCTTCTCCAGCAGCTGGATGCCCTCAGGGGTGCTTCCGCCGGCCCAGCTGCCGTCGGTCATTCCGTTTGTCATGACCACCAGCATCGGCCTCGCCGCACCTGCCGCGATTAGGTTGTCCATTATGTTGTCAGCATAGGCGCTGTTCACCCAGCTGCTCTCGCTGTCGCCGCCTCCGTGGCGGAGGTAGAGGACAGGGAGTTTCAAGTTCTTTTTCTCATAGTAACAAGCTGGCACATAGACATATACCTTGCGCACGGTGCCGAGCGCAGACGACTTGTACTTGATGATGTCCACCTGGCTTCCGCTCTCCACCATGTCGTCGTAGAGAGGCTGGTCGCCTGGCACATGGAGCACGCTGCCGTAGATCTCTGTGCCTGACTTTATCTCTGGATTCTTCATGTCAGGAGTCTTCACTCCGTCCACGATGAAGCTGTATTCGTAGGTGCGAGGCGCCACTGGGGCGATGGTTACGCTCCAGACGCCGTCGTCTGCCTTGCTCATCTCGACCTTCTGCTGCTTGCCCTCGCCGAAAAGGAGCTGCACCGCCTTAGCCTCGGGAGCATTGATACGGAAAGTCACGCTGCGGTCTGGGTGTACCACAGGCGAGAACTTGTCCCCGGCAGGCTTCCACCAGCCGCTGGTCGAGAATCCCTGAGCGCCAGCCAGGATGCTGGATGTCAGAAGTAGTATGGTTATCAGCCTTTTCATATTACCATATATATGTAGCTACAGCGCCTGCCTCGAGGGCTGACATAGCATATTTTCCGTTGTACTGAATCTTGACCATGCTGCGCTCGGCCCTGTCATTCACGACGAGGAGCACGGTCTTTCCCTCTGGGGTCTTGAATGCCACATTTGGAAGGACGTTGGCGCGAGGCGAGTGCACGAGGCGGAAGATTCCAGGGTTCTGCTCGTCCTCGTAGAGGTTCAGCGCTGGGTCGTCTGGTGCGGTGGAAGCGATTCTCACTGAGCCGATTGGCACGAACTGGGCGATCTGCGCCACCACGTAGTAGGCGATGTTAAGGGATGTCAGCTTACCATTGTCAATGGTAATGGCACCCTGACACATGCTGCAACCTCCGTTGTCTGTATGAGGGTCGTTGAGGGAGTCGGCCGCGAGGTTCCACAGGGTCACGTTCCTGCTCCAGTTCCTCATGATGTCGACAATGAGCCTCTTCGCACTGCGTGCAATGGCGATCTCTGGGCTTCCAGGACGCTCGGTGGTCATCTGCTCGGTGAAGTAGATGCCCTTGTCTGGGCGTACCATGTGGGTGTAGGTCATCGCTGACATGTCTCCAGCGTAGTGGTGATATGCGATACCGTGGGTGTACTTGTCGGCGTCGTGGTCGAGCAGGGTGGTGAGAGGGTAGTCCGGGCGGTCGCAGTTGTGGTCGAAGAGGATGATCTTCGTGTCGAGGCCTGCAGCCTCAAGCTTAGGGCCCAGGAACTTGCCAATGAACTCGGCCTCGTCCTGAGGCGACCAAGGCATGCTTGGGGTGTTCCTTGAGTTCAGCGGCTCATTCTGGATGGTGAGCTGATGGATGGTGATGCCCTTCTCCTTCATGGCCTGTACGTACTTCACGAAGTACTCGGCATACACGTCATAGCACTCCTTGCGGAGCTTTCCTCCACGGACATTCTTGCTTTCCTTCATCCAGGCTGGAGCCGACCAAGGCGATGACATCACGGTGATGTCTGGGGCAATGCTGAGGATCTCCTGCATCACAGGCACTACGTCTTTCAGGTCCTGTGCCAGAGAGAAATGCTTGAGCTTGAAGTCTTCCTTTCCTTCAGGCATGTCGTCGTATGAGAACACGAAGGCGTTCATGTCAGATGCTCCGAGAGTGAGACGGATGAAGTTTATTCCGGCCTGTCCTGGCTCTCTTCCGAAAAGCTGGCGAAGGGTCTGCATCCTCACTTCCTTGGTCATGCCCATAAGGTGCTGGGCGCTACCTCCTGTGAGCGCGAAGCCGGAGCCTTCGGCGCTCTGGAAGGCCTGCTGGTCATCGACTATTATGAGATTCTCCTTTCCACCGATTTTGTCAGAAAAAGATAGTTTTCCTGGCATAAGTTCTACAAGTGAAGTTCTGTCCATAGTGGTCAGGCAGACGTCTATATTCTGCGCAAACGCCTGATTTACAGACGCTGACGCTATAAGACATGCGGCGAAAAGTGTTCTAGATAATCTCATTGTTCTCGATGATATTTTTAAGCAATCAAAGTTATTTAAATAAAATATGTTTTGTTGATACTATTTTATCAAAATAAAATATACCTTTGTGGCGGAAAAATAAGCGCTTATGGAGATTCTTAGAGAAGTTACACCCCTGAACCAGGGGGATTGCTTCATGATTTTCAACAGAATGAAGACTGGATTTGACTTTCCGCTTCATTCTCACCCCGAGATAGAACTTAACCTTCTGTTCAACGCTGCCGGAGCCCAGAGGATCGTGGGTGACAGCGTGGAGGAGATGTGTGGAGCGGAGCTGGTCATGGTCGGTCCGAACCTTCCGCACGGATGGTTCAACAACGGTAAGAACTTCTCTGAGGTCACGGAGGTCACCCTGCAGTTCAACCCTTCTCTTTTCGAGGAGTCCTTTCTCCAGAGAAACCAGATGTCCTCGATGCGGAAGCTCTTCGAGGACGTGAAGCGTGGCGTGCTTTTCGCCCCACATGTGGCGTACGCCATGGCCGGAAGGCTCATGGCTCTGTCAGAGACGGATACTGCGGACTTCAACTCCTACCTGGAGTTCCTGGGTATCCTGAATGAGCTTGCAAACGCCCCAGACAGGCGTCTGCTGTCATCTTCCACCTTCCATCAAGACAGTGTGACGTCGGATTCGCGAAGAATAGAGCGAGTCTTCGACTATATTAATCAGAACTATCAGAACAAGGTGACACTCAGCGATGTAGCGAAAATAGCGAACATGACAGAGGTCGCTTTCAGTCGCTATATAAAGTTCCACACGGGAGTGAATTTCATCGACTCGCTGAACAATGTAAGACTCGGTCATGTATGCCGTCTTCTCATCGATACCATGATGCCGGTTTCGGAGATCGCGTACAACTGTGGCTTCAATAACATGGCGAATTTCAACCGCATTTTCCTAAAGAAGAAAGGCCTCACTCCGACCGAGTTCAGGGAGGTTTATCTGAAGCAGAAAAAGTTCATATAATACGTTTAAGTTAATTTTGCATCATTATTGGGTAAAATTACATATTTATGGGATACAAATAGATTCTAATTTTGTATGCTATAAATTGTAACCAAACTAAAAACCCAAATATGATGAAAAAAATCTTGCATTTCTTGTGTGTTGCGGGAGCCCTCGCAAGCTTTTATGCTTGTCAGGAAGAGCCTCGTAATACTGCAGAACTTGTAGATCCTTGGCTCCGTGAGAGGACACCGGTGGACGTCAGACTTGACAAGCAGGTCGGCGCGGCTACCATCTCCAACGACTGGCGTCATGACGATCAGGGTTCTGTCTCTGTGCAGCTCGTGACCGGAGGCCTCGACCTGAAGAAGGTCAAGGTGGTCTCTCTGGCGTTTGAGTTCCCTGAGAGCCAGTATTGCCCTACTTGTTCCATCAAGCCAGGCGATACCATTGACCTGAGCTCAGGTTCAGCCACATTTACAGTGACCGCCTACAACGGCGAGACACGTGAGTACACCATCTCTTACTCGGAGTTCCTCGATCCTATCGTCGGCACCTATGGTCATGACCTCGTCGCAGGTATCCTCGACGGCGGCGCTCCTAAGTCATCGATGCTCATCATCGGTGGTTGGCCAGACGCAGTCGTCATGTCTACCGCCATGGATAAGTCTTGGCACTGGGGCGGTGGCTACACCACTGCAGATGAGGAGGACAACGTAGTCAGCTTCATGCTCACAGAGGTAGACAGCGAGACTGGTGAGACATACGGAACCATTGTCAATGATGCAGGTGAAGATGGACTTAGCGCGAACTACTCATATAATAATACATATGACGTAAACGCCTACTACAGAATCATCCCTGTAGGCGGCAGCCGCTGGAAGAAGGATGTCAATGGTGACCTCTGGATCTTCGCAAAGGAGGATACAGGATACACTACACCACTCTACAAGGTAAACCAGCTTTCTGCGGGCAGCTACTCTCACGAGGGCAAGGACTTCAGCATCGGCAACATGGCCTGGACACGTACCTTTACCCACACTGACTGGGTAGTGGACAACAACTGGCCTGACACCCGCTGGATGGTGGACAACATCCGTGAGACTATCTGGACCATGGTCAAGCTCGGCGACCAGCCACTTGCAGACCATAACGAAAAATTCTAGATTGACAGATGCGTAAGTTTCCGGTCATACTGTCCATCGCGCTTCTGGTAGTGGCCTGTGGCGATAAGCCTCAGCCAGATACCGATCCAGATGTGGACACCAGGACATTGGCATTGACTCCTGAGGTCGCTACGGTCGCGTGGGATGCCACCTCGTTCGAGCTGGGTGTGAAGGCAAACTTCGCCTTCTCGGCCAGCGTGGATGCGTCTTGGATCGCTCTTGATGAGTCATCCAGCACATCGACGTCGCTTGTGTTTACAGTAGAGAAGAACCTTTCAGTCACAAAGCGCACAGCGACGATCAAGGTTGCGGATAAGAGCGACAGGTATTATCACAAGTCAATGACCGTCACCCAGGATGTCAATCCAAATCCGGACATCACCCTCAGCATCGTGGACAAGAATGCCACAGCTGAGACCAAGGCCCTCTTTGCGAACCTTTATAATATAGGAGGCAAGGGCTTCATGTTCGGCCACCACGATGACCTCTGGTATGGACGCTACTGGTACAATGAGCCAGGCCGTTCAGATACCAAGGACGTCTGCGGTGACTATCCTGGAGTGTTCAGCGTCGACCTGGCGACCATCGCACGTGACGGTGTGAATGGCAATGAGAACAAGATCCGAAGAAGGGTCATCCTCGAGGCAAGAGAGCGTGGCGAGGTCATCCTCGCAGTGATGCACCTTGACAACCCTCTCACCGGCAGTGACTCGTGGGACAACTCCAAGTCCACTGTCGTGAGCGAGATCCTCAAGGAAGGCACTACCACCAGGGCCAAGTACCTCAAGTGGCTGGATAACCTGGCAGCCTTCGCCCTTGACCTCAAGGACTCGAAGGGAAACCTTGTGCCTATCATCCTTCGCCCATATCACGAGCATACCCAGAGCTGGTCATGGTGGGGTAGCAAGTGTACCACAGAGAATGAGTTCATCTCATTCTGGAGGTTCACGGTGAACTACCTTCGCGACACCAAGGGAGTGCACAACTTCCTCTACGCCATCTCTCCGCAGATGGACAGCTGGTACTCAAACGAGGAGGCCGACGGCCGCATCGTGTACCGCTGGCCTGGCGATGAGTATGTGGATTTCATGGGCATCGATTGCTATCAGGGCCTGAACCCATCAGCCTTCAAGGTGTATATCAATGCACTCTCGGGCTGGGCGGAGAAGAAGAAGAAGCCTTGCGGTGTCACTGAGGACGGACAGGAGTCCTTCACTCTCCAGAACTATTGGACCACGAACATCCTCGAGCCTATCAGGGGCACACGCCCTTGCATGGTGGTGATGTGGAGAAACAAGTATGTCGGTAACAATGAGTCCGACAAGCACTACTACTCCGTATTCAAGGGCCACTCTTCGGAGAATGACTTCAGGACCATGTACGCCGATCCAGAGAGCTTCTTCAGCAGGGACCTCCCAGATATGTACACAATGCCAGAAGGCTACGCAGTCAAATAAACAGACAAATAATAATTGATTCAATATGTCTAATTTCAAGAAACTATCCATCATCTGCACTTTCGTGCTGTCGATGTTGTTCTCTCTGAGCGCCTCTGCCCAGACAGTCAATGTCACCGGTGTCGTAAAGGATCAGATCGGACCTGCAATTGGTGTGACCGTCATGGAGAAGGGCACATCCAATGGTACTGTTACCGACGTGGATGGTGAGTTCGCCCTCAAGGTTAAGGAAGGCGCTACACTCGTCATCTCATCCATCGGTTACCAGACAGTGGAGGTCGCATTAGAAGGAAGAACACGCATCGAGGTCCTCATCAAGGAGGACAATGAGCTTCTTCAGGAGACAGTCGTGACAGCGTTCGCGACCCAGAAGAAGATCAATGTCACCGGTGCGATTTCTTCAGTGAACGGTAGCGCATTGGTTTCTACTCCAGTAGCAAACATCGCCAATGCCCTCCTGGGAAACACTCCTGGCGTAGGTGGTCTTCAGACTTCCGGTGAGCCTGGACGTAACGCCGCCGACATCTTCATCCGTGGTATCTCTACCTACGGAGAGAGCTCTCCTCTCATCGTCATCGACGGTGTGGAGCAGGCTTCAGAGCAGGCATTCGCCGAGTTCAACTCGATTGACCCTAACGAAATCGCAGGTATCTCAGTCCTCAAGGACGCATCCTCTACCGCAGTTTACGGTGTGCGTGGTGCGAATGGTGTCATCATCGTGACCACCAAGAGAGGTGCCCAGAACAAGCCTGTGATCACTTTCTCAGGTAACTACGGTCTTACCGCTGCGACCAACCTCCAGGAAGGCACCACCTCTTATGAGTGGGCTCTCCTGCGTAACGAGGCTATCCGCAACGAGCAGAGAAGCTACGCTGGAAACGAGGCTCTCAGCTCATACATCTTCGACGACTACGATCTGTGGAAATTCAAGAACAACCGTGACTACACTCCTCAGGAGGTTGAGGCCATGTCGAATCTCTCAGCCGCCCAGAAGAAGTCTCTCCAGGATTCTCCAGCTCTCTACTACACCTCTCACGACCTCTACAAGGAGCAGTTCAACAAGATCGCCCCTCAGTATCAGGCAAACATCAACGTGAGCGGTGGTACCGACAGAGTGAAGTACTTCGTATCATTCGGTTACTTCCACCAGGATGGTGTCACAAACGCCGCTTCCTACTATGGTTCAAACACCGGATCACAGTTCAGCCGTTATAACTTCAGATCGAACTTCGATATCGACGTTACCAAGAACGTGAAGGTGAGCATCAGCTCAGCCGGACAGTTCGGTGAGACTACAGGTCCTGGTACCGGCGCTGACGCATACGATCTCTCGGCTCGTTACAAGATCATCATGCAGTACATCTATGACTGTAACCCTGCCATTGCTCCTGGTATCGTAGACGGCAAGCTCGTCAGCGGTTTCGCAGGTGTAGCAGGTACAGCACAGAACCCACTCGCTAAGAAGATGAACTCAAGCATTGGTTATCAGAACCCTGTCTACAACCTCCTGGTTTCAGGTACAGGTACCGTCTACAACTCTCTGCTTGACAACTCCATCAAGGTGGCTCACCAGATGGACTATCTCCTTCCAAACCTCAATGCACATGCATTGGTTTCATATCAGGACAACTACAACCGTTTCGTAAGCTACTCTCCTAGCCTTCCTTCATACCACGTCCAGAGAAACCCTGAGGATCCTAACGTCCTCGACTTCTTCGGCGGCGGCATCGGAAGTGGCTCATTCAACTCATGGGGCTATTCAAACTGGAACAAGCTCTATGTCGAGGGTGGTTTCGACTGGGCTGAGTCATTCGGCCAGCACAATGTATCAGCTCTCCTCCTCGGAAAGGCATCCAAGTACACCATGCCTAGCGACTCATACCACGTACCTTCAGGTATCATGGGTTTCGTTGGCCGTGTGACTTACAACTATGCCGACAGATACATGGCTGAGGTCAACCTCGGTTACAACGGTACAGAGCAGTTCGCAGAGGGCAAGCGCTTCGGCCTCTTCCCAGCTATCTCAGCTGGTTGGGTGCCTACACTCGAGCCTTGGTTCCCTAAGAACGACGTTCTCACCTTCCTCAAGATAAGAGGTTCTTACGGTGAGGTCGGTAACGACCGTCTCGGTGGAAGCCGTCGTTACTACTACCTTCCTAACACCTATACCATCAATGGTACCGGTTACTATCTCGGCAAGACAGATGGCTCAAGCACCAGTACTTACTTCGCAGGTGCACGTGAGGGAACCATCGGTAACCCAGACATCACTTGGGAGCGCGCTCGCAAGTATGATGTAGGTGTCGAGTCCAAGTTCTTCGCAAACAGATTCTCAGTAGACTTCGACTACTTCTACGAGAAGCGTGACAACATCCTTACCACCCTCGGTATCATCCCTGCTATCTACGGTGTGGACGCTGGTGCTGTACCTCCTGCAAACGTAGGTATCACCCAGAACAAGGGTTATGAGCTCTCACTGAACTGGACTGACCACAAGGGTGACTGGCACTATACTCTCGCAGCCGACATGAGCTACTCTCGCAACAAGATCATCTACAAGGCTGAGGCTTCAAACCCTTATCCTTGGATGAACCAGACAGGCTTCGCCATCGGTCAGAGATTCGGTCTCGTAAGCGACGGTCTGTTCAACACTCCTGAGGAGCTTGCAGCTCGTCCTTACAACACCTACACCGCAAACAAGGCTACCCTCGGTGACATCCGTTACAAGGACCTTGACGGTGACGGTATGATCAACCAGAACGATGTGGCTCCTATCGGATATCCAAACTACGCTCTCTACCACTTCAACCTCAAGGGCCAGCTCGCATACAAGGGCTTTGACCTCAAGGTTCTCTTCACAGGTTCAATGGGCGGTTCATTCTACCTCAACAGCGGTTACACCATCCCATTCTACAAGAATGCAGGTAACGCATGGAAGTGGATGTACGACGGTCGCTGGACAGAGGATAGATTCAAGGCTGGTGAGGAAATCACCTATCCTAGAGTCGCTTGGAGCGCAGACAACAGCCACAACAACTACCTCACCAGTGACTACTGGCTCAAGTCTACGAACCACATCAAGCTCAAGAATGTCGAGCTCGGTTACACCTTCGACATCAAGAGAGGCCTCCTCAGCAGAGCTCACCTCGATGCTCTCCGTCTGTACATGAATGCGAACAATGTCTACACCTTTGACAACGAGCTTACTCCTTACGGAATCGATCCAGAGGCGACAAATGCAAGCACTTACATCTATCCTCTTACCAAGATCATCACCTTCGGTGTCAGCTTGAGATTCTAAACATTAGAGAGTATGAAAAAATTATACAGAATAATTCTCGTTGCACTCGCTGCTGTTTCCATGAGCGCTTGCCAGAGCTACTTCCTCGAGAAGCCTGACACCACCGGTACAGTGGACAGCGACGCAGTGTACGGTTCTAAGAAGAACGCCACAATGGCCCTTATGGCTTGCTACAGAGATGTCCTCCTTCATGGATGGCCAGGCGATATGGGTATCGGCCACTGTACTTTCGGCGCTATCTCCGGTGAGGTAGGTCGTGGTTACAACTGGCATGGAAGCTACTTCATCTCACAGTCAGGTCTTACCGTGAACGGTACTGACGGTTCAGATGCAGGTGCTGACAACTACGCAAACAACTTCAAGAGAGTACGTGAGTGCTGGGCCCTCTACGAGCATATCGATGAGTGCGCAGACATGACCGATGCCGAGAAGGCTACCATCAAGGCTGAGGCCAAGGCTCTCGTGGCTTACAGATACATGGGTATGTTCTACCGTTATGGTGGAGTTCCTATCGTAGAAGGTACTTTCCAGGCAAGCGATGACCTCACCAGAGGTCGCGCCACTGTAGCTGAGATGGTAGAGTTCATCAGCCGTCTCTGCGATGAGGCTGCTGAGGGTCTTCCTACCAAGTGGGATGACGCAAACATTGGCCGTATCAATAAGGGCGCCGCTCTCGCCATCAAGGCTCGCGTGCTCCAGTATGCAGCCCGTCCTCTCTTCAACAGCGCTACCCCTTACCTCAGCATGGCAAATGCGGAGAACAACGCCATGATCTGCTTCGGAAACGCAGACAAGGAGCGCTGGAACGCAGCTATCGCTGCCAATGAGGCCGTGCTTTCATGGGCAGACGCAGCAGGTTTCTACCTTATCGATACCGACAATCCATTCGTGGATTACGCTACCGCTACTTCAGTGCCTTCAAATCCTGAGGTTATCCTTGCATTCAAGAACAACCAGGACTACAATGCACTCTCAAACTTCATCAACTGCTCGCCTAACCAGAATTCAAACAGATACGACACTGACTGCAGTGGTGTCCTCACAAACATGCTTGAGAACTACTACGCAGCAGATGGTACTGAGCTTTCATGGCCTAAGATCGGTGATGCTGCTCCACGCGCTGGTGCAAACTGGATCGCAAACGTCGCTAAGATCGAGCCTCGTGCTCTCGCTGACATCAAGTTCGGTGGTCACGACGCCATGAACAACGAAGGCATCTACAACTGGCAGAACATCGGCTGGAGCCGTGGTGGCTACTCAGCAGATATCGACAAGGGTGATGTGTTCCCTAACGCCATCGACGAGAACAAGGGTTGTGGTGAGCGCTGCAAGTTCTACTACAAGGCTGGTTCACGCCTTTGGTTCGAACCACCTCTCTTCCGTATGGCTGAGATCTATCTTAACCTTGCAGAGGCATACAATGAGTATGGCAACAGCGCCAAGGCACTCCAGAACCTGAACAAGGTTCACGAGAGAGCTGGTCTTCCTGCAGTAAGAGAGACAGATCAGGCTAAGCTCAGACAGATCATCCAGAGAGAATACTACATCGAGCTCTTCCAGGAGAATGGAAACAGATACTTCGCTTCAAAGCACTGGAAGCGCGAGGATATCGGCAGCGGTATCTGCGGTGGCGCGATGAGAATGCTCCAGTTCAATATCAAGCCTGGTTCACAGTGGCCTTACGCTGCTTCTACCATCGATACATACTGGGATGCAGTGGCTTACAACTCATTCTGGAGTCCAGCTATGTTCCTTGAGCCATTCCCTCAGAGTGAGATCAACAAGGGTACCCTCGTTCAGAACCCTGGTTATTAATAGTTAAGTAGTAGGAATATGAAAGTATTTAAACATATAGTATCGCTCGGTGCTGGCCTGCTCATCGCAGGTTCAATGATGGCACAGACCACAGCGGCTGTCTCTACCGTTTCCGGTGAGGAGCTGTACAAGGTGTCATCCACTAGTCTGACCAACGCACTGGTCGGTCTGCTCCCAGGACTTACTGTGGTACAGGGAACAGGCGAGATCGACAACAACGGAGCGCAGCTTCTTGTCCGTGGCGTAGGTAGCTACGGTTCAGGTAACTACAACTCTGCGAAGATTTTCGTGGACGGCTTCGAGGTGAACATGGTCTATCTGAACACCCTCTCTCCTTCAGAGGTGGAGAGCGTGTCAGTCCTCAAGGATGCTGCCGCTGTCGCCCTTTACGGTGAGAGAGGAGCAAACGGAGTGATCGTGATCAAGACAAAGCGTGGCCAGGAAGGCCCTATCAGTGTGAAGGCTCGCGTACGCTACGGTGTGCAGACCCCTTCAGCCATCAACAAGCCACTCGACTCATACGAGTACGCAAATCTCTATAACCAGGCTGTTTCCAATGACAACGGTATGTCTTGGACTCCAGCTTACTCTGCAGACCAGCTTGCTGCATACAAGAGCGGCAAGGGCGTGAACGTAGACTGGTACGACCAGGTGTTCAAGGGTGCAGGTAACTATGCTGACGGTGACATCATCTTCAATGGTGGCAGCAAGGACGCTCGCTTCAACGTGGATCTGGGCTATGTAAACAGCAGCAGCTTCCTCAACGTGGAGAACAGCGACCAGGCTAAGAACCTCGGTTACCAGAAGTTCAACCTTCGTGCAAACCTTGACTTCAACATCCTCAAGATCTTTGAGGTGAGAGTGGACCTGGGTGGCCGTATCGAGTTCAGGAACCGTCCTAACTACTCTATCAGCCAGCTCATGCAGGATGTGGCCAAGTACCCATCAAACATCTACAATGTGTTCGATGACGAGAAGGGTGAGAACTTCTCTGGTACCGCCGTATATCCAAACAACCCTTATGGTTCCATCACCGCACTCGGCTGGAATCACGCCAAGTACAGAAACCTTCAGGGTAACTTCGTGATCAAGGAGCGCCTCGACGACATTCTCGAGGGTCTCTATCTCGAGGAGTCATTCTCTTTCAACAGCCATACAGCCAGCGGCTTCAGCAAGTCAAAGGACTATGCACGCTACTTCAATGGCGAGAGAACCACTACCAATGAGACCACCACCATCACCGCCAGCGGCTACGGCTCAAACGGTATGGAGGACTGGAAGCAGGGCCGCGTGACCCTCGGATATGACGGAAACATTGGCAAGAGCCACATCACCGCCATGACCGGCATGCACCTCTCTGCATACAACGGCGACGGCCGCTTCTCATACAAGTATCACTATGCAAACTGGAATGGCCTTGCAAGCTACAGCTACGACAACCGCTATGTCCTCGATGCAATGTTCTCATACTTCGGAAACGATGCATACGCTCCAGGTCACCAGTGGGCATTCTATCCTACAGTGGCAGGTGCATGGATTGCTTCAAATGAGTCTTTCCTCAAGAATTCTGACGCTGTCCAGCTCCTCAAGTTCCGCGCTTCTGCGGGTATGAGCGGCGCTGCTGACTCAAACGCTACAGGCGTGCTCTCAGGATACTCTACAAACGGTAGATACCTCTTCAAGGACTACTACGCAAACAGCTACATTGGAGCATTCTACATGGGTGCTACCTCTGGAACCTGGCAGACCACTCTCGTGCCAATGTTCAAGGCAAACCCTGACGCACACGCAGAGAAGGCCATGAAGTTCAATGTAGGTGTGGACGCTGAGCTCTTCAACCACGTAAGGGTAAGCGCTGACGCATTCCTTGACAAGAGAAGCGACATCCTCACTCTTGATAACAATGTTCTCGGCTATCTCGGCAAGCAGTATTCATTCTCGAACATCGGTAGAATGACCTCAAAGGGCTTCGAGGTGGCAGGTGCAGTGTTCGGCAAGTCCGGTGACTTCAGATTCGAGGTCAATGGTGCCGTTTCATACGCTAGAAACATCATCGACGAGATGTCAGAGGTCGCTCCTGCGAACTACTTCAACGCGAAGACCGGTCGTCCTTATGGCACCATCATTGGCCTTATGGCTGATGGCTTCTATGACATCACCGACTTCGATGAGGCAGGCAACCTGAACTCTTCACTCCCTCAGCCAGCTTTCGGTAGCGTACAGCCAGGAGACGTGAAGTACAAGGATCTCGACAAGAATGGTCTCGTAGACCAGAACGATGTGACTGCAGTAGGTGAGTCCAAGTTCCCAGAGTGGGCATTCAACGCAGGCATCAAGCTCGCATGGAAGGGCTTCGATTTCCAGGCTCTCTTCCAGGGTGTGGCTGCTTGCTCAGTGAACCTCCTCGACAACTGGAACCAGACTGTGGCATTCGTTGACAATGGTAATGCATACCCTATCGCCAAGGGCGCATGGGCATACTATCCTACCGAGAACATCGATACCAGAAAGACCGCTACTTATCCTCGTCTTACCACTCAGAGCAACCAGAACAACTACCAGACCAGCTCACTTTGGGTCAAGAATGGTGACTTCCTCAAGCTCAGAAACGTGGAGCTCGGTTACAACTTCAAGAACGTGAGACTCTATGTAAGTGGACAGAATCTCTTCACCATCAGCAGCCTTCTCAAGGACTGCGGTCTCGACCCAGAGAGCTGCTACGGTTACTATCCTACCCTCAAGACCTACACCTTCGGTCTTGTCATGAACTTTTAATCTAAATGCGACACAAGATGAAAATCAATAGAATAATCAATCTAGTCAGTGTCCTCATGATTGCCGGCGCATCAATGGGCTGCCAGAAGTTCCTTGATACCAGCATCGACACAAATCGCGAGAGCGAGTACATCGAGACTGACCGCAGCACTGTGTGGTATTTCGGTTATGCATTCTACTCTCCTATCTCGGGAGGTTTCTCACGCATCGACGGAAACCTCTTCGCTACCGCATCTGACGAGGCTCAGCAGACCTCTGCTGCCTCAAATGTGGTATACTTCAACAAGGGTATCATCAACGAGAATGTAAACCCTATCTCAGGTCTTTACAACAACTACTACGAGGGAATCCGCGCTGCGAACTTCTTCCTCGACTATGTAAAGGATGGAAAGGGCGAGAAGATCCTTACCCAGAACCGTGATATCGTGAACGACAAGGTAAGCTACGAGAGAGATATCCAGTCACTTGGCTGGATGATCGCCGAGGCTCACGTCGCTCGCGCATACTACTATGCAGAGCTTATCAAGATGTATGGTGGCGTGCCAATCATTGAGTCTGACACCAAGGTTCCTGTAGCTCGTTCATCATACGATGAGTGTGTGGATTATATCCTCTCCGAGATCGATGGTTACAAGGATCAGCTCGCAGTAGACTGGTCACAGTTCGCCGACAGAGGCGGTCGCTTCACCCTCGGTGCAGCTCTCGCCATCAAGGCTCGCGTGCTCCTTTACGCTGCCAGCCCACTCCATAACCCAGAGGGCAATGTAGAGAAGTGGAAGAAGGCTGCAAAGGCAGCTGCTGACATCATCTCAAACACTGACCTCGGATACGGACTCGCTTCTAACTACCGTGAGTACTTCCTTGGAAACAATTGTCTTTCAAGCAATGAGACTATCTGCGCAGTGAGAAGCGCAAACTCAAACACTCTCGAGTCTGCGAACTATCCTATCGCAACTGCAGGTGGACAGAGTGGTGCTTGCCCTACCGAGAACCTCGTGTCTCAGTATGAGTACATTGGCGCAGCAGACCCTTCAAACCCTTACGTAAACAGAGACCCACGTATGGAGGCTTCCATCGTGTACAATGGTTCTAACTGGAATGGCCGTACCATCGACCAGAGCGTAGGCGGAAGCGATGACATGAACACGAAGAATGCCAGCCGCACCGGCTACTACCTCAAGAAGTTCGTGAACGACGGTCTCAACCTCACTCAGGGCGCTACCGCTCAGCACAACTGGGTAGCATTCCGCTACGCTGAGGTTCTGCTGAACTATGCTGAGGCCATGAATGAGGCTTTCGGCCCTACCGAGAAGCCAGAGGGTTACCCTATGTCGGCTACCGAGGCTATCATGATGGTCCGCAACCGTGCCAGCGCACAGCTTCCTAAGCTCAACGCCACCACCAAGGCAGCGTTCAGGGCTGCTGTGAAGCACGAGCGCCAGATCGAGCTCGCCTTTGAGGATCACCGCTACTGGGATCTTCTCCGCTGGAAGGACGCCATGGAGGTTCTCAACCAGCCAGTCAAGGGTGTGAAGATCAATGGTGGCTACCAGGTAGTTGAGGTCGCTACACGTACCTTCAACGAGCGTAATTATTATCTCCCATTCATGCGTTCTGAGATCCAGAACTCAAATGGTACACTTGAACAGAATAAGGGATACTAGGATATGAAGAAGATATTTTTCAGCATAATTGCGACATTGTGTGCTTTCGCTGCCGTTTCTTGCCAGAAGGGCGACGGCGATGCTGAGTACGGAAATGCAGTGGTATACATTGCCCAGGCCATGACAAATGGCGCCATCGACAATGTATGTGCAGTTCCTGCAGGCGCAGATGTATACACCTACAACTTCAAGGTGGAGGAGAATGTGGTAAAGGTTTTCCTGAGCGTGTATCGCTCAGGAAAGCTCAATGCCGAGGACGTGACCGTGAACATCGAGGCCAATGCTGCCGAGTCTGCTGCGCAGGCTAAGGCCATGGGCGCAGAGGTGATGCCAGAGGCTATGTACTCTCTCCCTCTCAAGGCCACTGTCCCTGGCGCCGAGAATGGCACCACCGTTTACCTTGAGCTTCAGAAGAGCGCCCTCCAGGCTGCTTCCGGTAAGGTTTATGTCCTCTGCGTAGACATCACCAACCCTACCAAGTACGAGCTCTCAAAGGACGCCAGCCAGGTAGTGTACAAGCTTGATGTAGACGCCATGAAGGCGTATCTTTAACAGTGATAGACAACCATAATGAATAAAACTATCGTTTCAGTATTTGCAGCGCTCGCAGTGGCTTTTGTCCCTGCGAGTGCGCAGATAATGAGCTGCTCGGCACCACAGGGTGCAGTGGAGCAGTATGCCCGTGCTGACTTCGAGATCAGCTTGAAGGGCAATTGGGAGAACCCTTACAGACAGCAGGAAGTCACCCTCGATATGGTGATCACTGCTCCAGATGGATCTACCCTCGTACTGCCATGCTTCCACAAGACGGGAAAGTCAGGTGAGCTCTCTACATGGGAGGCTCGCTTCACTCCACGCGTGGCCGGAACCTATTCCTATACCTTCCTCTACAAGGAGAAGGGCGCGCTCGAGAGCGCTGGCGCAGGCGGAGTCATCAAGGTGACCGCCAGCGATCGCCAGGGTATGCTGAGTGTCAATGACAACTGGACGCTCAGGTATGACAATGGTGATCTCTTCCGTGGTATCGGCGAGAACATCTGCTGGGAGTCACGTGAGAACGATGATTCCAAGTTCTTCAAGGCCCTCCACGAGAAGCATGAGAAATATAACTACGACTATATGCTTCCTCTGTTCGCTCAGAACGGTGGAAACTTCATAAGGGTATGGGTGAACGGATGGAATTTCCCTATCGACAAGAAGGACCATTTCAACAATCTCCGTTACACTCCTACCACTGAGCCTATCAACGAGAGCGCAGTCCAGCGCCTCGACCACATGATGGAGCTCTGCGAGCAGCTCGGCATCAAGGTGATGCTCTGCATGGGTGCCGGCGAGGCGCGTACAAACCGCGATTTCTTCGCTACCGATGCCGCGAAGGCTGAGCACCAGAACCGCCTCCGCTATATCGTGGCACGCTGGGGTTACAGCGAGGCCATCGGCATGTGGGAGTTCTTCAATGAGGTGGACAACATCCAGTTCAGCGACAGGAAAAACCCTATCCCTCACGAGGACATCACCAGGTGGCATGCTGAGATGAGCAAGTACCTCAAGGCTCTCGATCCATACAAGCACATCGTGACCACTTCCATTTCGCATCGTGACGTGAAGGGCATGAACGACGTGCCTGACATGGACATCAACCAGAAGCATATCTACAAAGCTACCAATTCCATTCCTGGTACCATCCAGAAGTATGAGGCCGCCCATGGTAAGCCATACATCATAGGTGAGTTCTCATACGAATGGGACTGGTCACAGAACTTCAATGACTTCGCGGACGGCATGGACTGGGACTTCAGACGTGGTCTGTGGTACGGTCTGTTCTACTCGACCCCAGTCACCCCTATGAGCTGGTGGTGGGAGTATTTCGAGGACCGCGACATGATGAAGTACTTCAAGCCTGTACGCGAGATCTCAGATATGATGCTTGCAGAAGGCAAGGGCAGCTTCGAGAATGTCGCCATCCCTGTGGCGAATGCTGAGTGCCATGCAGTGAAGTGCGGCCAGAAGCTCTTCGTCTATCTGTTCAATGACTCCGACAAGGCTGTGACCGTGACTGAGCTCGCTGATCAGAAGGACTGGGCTCAGGTGGCAGAGTATGACATCGAGAAGGTGGCACTCTGCAAGCCAGCCAAGGTCAAGAAGCTGAAGCTCAAGGCGCACCAGGAGAAACTCTTTATCGTGAATCTATGAAATCAAGGATCATAACCGCCATCTTGATGGCAAGCATATCTACTATATCGATTGCACAGCCTCATAGGCAGATGATCTCAAGCAACAAGGGTCTTGTCGTTCCACAAGACCCTTCTTCGCTTCCGACCAGCAGGGCGGAGATCGTCTTTCCAGAGGTAGAACCATATCAGGCACAGCCAGTTAATCTCGTGCCTGTAGCTCACGGCACCTGGGCCATCAGGGATGGCTGGACGCTCATGTCTGGTGACACCTTCGTGGCCGGTCAGGGTGATAAGTACAATGCTGTGGTACCAGGAACCGTGCTCACCACCCTGGTGAAGCGTGGAGTGTATCCAGACCCTTACTTCGGAGTGAACAACATGGTCATACCAGAGTCACTCTGCCGCCAGGACTGGTGGTATATGGCCGATCTTCCGCTGTCTCAGGAGCAGCTTTCTTCGAAGAAAGTGGAGCTTCTCTTCAAGGGCATCAACTACATGGCTGATGTCTGGGTCAATGGTACGAAGGCTGGAAGCATCAGGGGCGCATTCGTGCGTGGACGCTTCGATATCACAGCTCTCGCCAAGGCCGAGAACAAGATCGCGGTACATATCTACCCTCCTTTCAATCCGGGTATTCCTCACGAGCAGTCATCCGTGTCTGGACGCGGTCCAAACGGCGGCCAGCTCTGTCTGGATGGTCCTACCTTCATCAGTTCGGAAGGCTGGGACTGGGTGCCAGGTATAAGGGACAGAAACATTGGCCTGTGGCAGGATGTGGAGCTCATTGTCTCCGACGGCGTCCTGCTGGGCGATACCCAGGTCATCACTGACCTTCCGCTGCCTTCTACGGAGTACGCCGATGTCATCGTGAAGAGCTCTGTGGCAGCGCCATCTGCCCGTAAGGTGAAGGTGGTGGCTGAAGTGGCAGGCGAGAAGGTGGAGAAGGCGCTCGAACTCGCCGCAGGCGAGAATGAGTTCGAGCTCGCGCTCCGCATGCAGAAGCCTGCGCTCTGGATGCCGAACGGCTACGGCGAGCAGAACCTCTACACCCTGAAGATGGAAGTGCTTGATGGTACGGAAACTCTTGATTTGCAGCAGATTCGCTTCGGCGTGAGGGAGTTCAGCTACGAACTTAGCGTGGATACTCCTACCCGTCAGGGCCTGCGTATAGAGTATGACCCTACCGACATGAGGGCTCATGGCGCTATCTTCAACAATCGCATGCAGAGGCGTGTGGAGGGGGAGACGGAGATCCCTTCCCTTCGCAAGGGCGTGAGTGAGAATATCCTGAAGACCATCCCGCAGGATGAGATGGGACCATATCTCGTGATCAGGTGCAATGGTGTCCGCATCTTCTGCCGTGGTGGAAACTGGGGTATGGATGACGGCATGAAGGACTGCTCGCGAGAGAAGATGGAGCCATATCTCCAGCTTCATAAGGATGCAGGCTTCAACATGGTCCGCAACTGGACAGGTGAGAGCACCGACGAGATGTTCTATGAGCTCTGCGACGAGTATGGTATGCTCGTGTGGAACGACTTCTGGATGTCTACTGAGGGCTATAACCTTGACCCTAATGATGAGGATCTCTTCATGGAGAATGTGGTGGATGTGCTGAAGCGCTTCAGGAATCACCCATCCATTGCCATCTGGTGCCCTAGAAATGAGGGATATGCGACAGAGTCGCTCGAGACCAGGCTTGATGACGCTGTGGCCATGTATGATGGCACCAGAAGATACCATCCGAACTCTCGCTACTCGAACCTCAGGACCAGCGGCCCTTGGCACTACCTCGTGAATCCTGCAGAGTACTATACTGGCCGCGCATTTGGCTTCAACACCGAGCTCGGCACACCTTCTTTCCCTACCGCTGAGACCATGCGCAAGTTCCTTGCTCCAGAGGATCAGTGGCCTATGTCAGAGGCTTGGTACTACCATGACATGCATTTCGATACCGCTCCATACTTCGCAGACATGGCGAAGAAGTACGGAAAGGGCGAGAGCCTCGATGACTTCTGCCGCAAGGCTCAGATGATGAACTATGACTCACATCGTGCGATGCTCGAGTCATGGAACTCACGCATGTGGGCAAACACCTCGGGAATACTCCTGTGGATGACCCATCCGGCATGGCCAAGCGTGGAGTGGCAGGTATATTCATGGGACTATGAGACCATGGCCTCATTCTTCGGATGCAAGAAGGCTTGCGAGCCTGTACATATCCAGATGAACCTGGATGACCTCGACGTGGTGGTACTGAACACTACTGTAGAGGAGAAATCCGCTTTAAAGGCCGAAATGGCGCTCTATACTCTCGAGGGAAAGAAACTCTCATCCGTGACCCATAAGCTCGCTCAGCTGCCCGCAAATGCCCTTACTGAGTGTTTTCAGGCCGATCTCTCCGCTGGAAAGGGAGTCTACATCGTGCGTCTCAGCCTGAAGGATGCGAAGAACAAGGTTCTCTCGCAGAACGACTACCTGCGTAGCGAGGATGGCAGCTTCAGGGCCATGGACAGCTCGAAGATCCACCTCACCGCGAAGTGGAACAAGGACGGCAGCTTCACCGTGAAGAATCCTGCGAAGGTCGCAGCCATTGGCATAAAGCTCAATGCCCGCTACCTCTCGGATGGCACCGCCGTGCTGCCTGCATTCTTCAGCGATGGCTACGTGAACCTCCTTCCTGGAGAATCCAGGACCTTTACAGTATCTTACACTGCGAAAGGCCGCTCGAGAGTAGGCATCAGCGTGGATGGATACAATGTGGAAAATGAAATCATTCTCAAATAATAAAAGATTGTTGTTGGTTAGTGTGGCGCTATGCATGTTTGGATTATCTGGCATAGCGCAAGGTCGTCAGGAACTGTCAGGTGACTGGCAGTTCCGGCAGACCGGTGCAGTGGCCTGGAGCGCGGGATGCGTTCCAGGCTGCGTGCATACCGACCTCATGGCACTAGGTGAGCTCCAGGACCCTTATTATGGACGCAACGAGAAGGATGTCCAGTGGGTAGGGGAGAAGGACTGGGAGTACAGACGCGTCTTCAGCGTGAGCGCTGAGACGCTTGCCCAGACTCACTGCGAGCTGGTGATGGAAGGCGTGGACACCTACGCCGACGTCTTCGTGAACGGGCAGAAGGTGCTCGTCTGTGACAATGCTTTCCGCACCTGGCGCACCGACATCAAATCTTATCTTACTGAGGGTGAAAACGAGATCAAGGTGTGCTTCAGCTCCATATTCAAGGTGGACATGCCGAAGTACCTGGCTGCGCCGTACAAGCTTCAGGCGTGGCCGAACAATGACCAAGCGGACATCTGGCTCAGCCTGTATGCCCGCAAGCCGGGCTACAACTACGGCTGGGACTGGGGTCCGCGCCTCATCACCACAGGCCTGTGGAAGCCCGTCTATCTGGAAGCATGGAGTGAGCTTCGCCTAGCTTCAGCATACGTGAAGACTGAGAGCCTGCAGGGCGCGAAGGCGGCGAGCATGCGGGCCGAGGTGGACTTGGAGGCCGATATGGAAGGTCCTGTGACATTGGATATTACATGTGAGGGGAAGAGAGTCGCAACGAAGACATTGGCACTCGCCGAGGGCTTGAATAAGGTGGCTCTCGACTTCGTGGTGAAAAAACCTCGCCTCTGGTGGTCCAATGGCCTCGGCGACCAGCCGCTGTACGATTTCACCATCACGGCGCACGCGGGCCATTCCGTCGCGACCAAGACAGTGACTACCGGCATCCGCACCCTCACTGTGGACCGCAGCGCAGACGAGCATGGCCATAGGATGGCCGTCATCCTGAATGGCAAGCCGGTGTTCTGCAAGGGCGCAGACTGGATCCCATTGGACAATTTCCCGGCACGCATCACTCCCGAATGGTACGCCGCCGCCGTGGGTGACGCCGCGGCCGCAAACATGAACATGCTGCGTGTGTGGGGAGGTGGCCTCTACGAGAGCGACGACTTCTACCACGCCTGCGATAGCCTGGGCATCATGGTATGGCAGGACATGGCATTCGCCTGCGGAATGTTCCCTTCCGACGCGCACTATCTGGAGTCGGTGGCCGCTGAGGTCAAGGACAATGTAACCCGCATCCGTCAGCATCCGAGCCTCGCGCTGTGGTGCGGAAACAACGAGAATTCCATCTCCTACTACGGCTGGGGCTGGCGCGACAAGACCCCTCAGCAGTTCAGGGAGCAGTATGAGAAGAGCCTTCACCATCTCTTCGAGGAGCTTATCCCGCAGGCTATCGCCGAAGTGGATGATGCGCATTACTACCATCCTACATCGCCAGTCACCGGTTTCAATGGTATCGGTGGCGGAGAAGGTGACAGCCATTTCTGGAGCGTCTGGAAGGGTGGCATGGTGGATGAGTACCTGAAGCCAAGAAACATTGCCCGCTTCATGTCGGAGTACGGTTTCCAGGCCCTCCCATGCGAGAGGACCATCGACAGCTTCACCCAGCCTTGGGACAGGAAGATAGACTCGGCAGTCATGCTGGCACATCAGAAGGCACATGATGACGAGACCCGCGATCCGAACTTCGGAAACAACCAGATCATCAAGTACATGAAGGCATACTATGACGTGCCTTCAGACTTCTACGACTTCGTCTTCCTCAGCCAGTATCAGCAGGCGGAGGCCGTGAAGGTCGCCATCGAGGCGCACCGCCGTGCCAAGCCTTACTGCATGGGCACCCTATACTGGCAGATAAATGATTGCTGGCCAGTAGCTTCCTGGTCAAGCATAGACTACTATGGCCGCTGGAAGGCGCTTCACTACTATGCGCGTCACGCCTATTCTGAGATGCTGGCATCGCCATATCTTCGTGAGGATGGCAGCGTGGCAGTGAAGGTGATCTCAGACCGCCAGGCGCCGGCGAAAGTCCTCCTGCGCACCCAAGTGATGTCCTTCGATGGCCGCGTCCTCTTCGACGACAGCCGCTCGCTCCAGCTCGCCGCCGACGCCTGCGAGGACGCCCTCAGCATCGACATGAACTCCCTGGAAGTCTGCGACCGTTTCGTCTATGTGACATTGACAGAGGGCTCCGAAACAGTCTCCACTAACATCTTCTTCGAGAAGGACGCCAAGTACTACAGCCGCCCGTCCGC
>JAKSJL010000024.1 GCA_024398295.1 Bacteroidales bacterium | reverse complement strand
AGCCGCCATCATGTCCCGCTGGGACTCCCTTTTCCGCAGTCTCTAGCCTCTTCCTATACCTTCCCTATACCTCTCCTTCCTTCCTTCCCTCCTTCCTTCCTTCGCCTCACCGGCCACGACCCGGATGAAAAGGCGGTTTCGTCGGGGTCGTGTCCTTCATGGATGGGAAATGGACGTTTTCTATGCCACGACCCGGATGAAAAGGTGGTTTCATCGGGGTCGTGTCCGGCGAGGGAAGGAAATGGACGTTTTCTATGCCACGACCCGGATGGAGAGGTGGTTTCGTCGTGGTCGCGTACGGCATGGATGGGGAATGGACGGCTTCTGTGCCACGACCCGGATGAAAAGGTGGTTTCGTCGGGGTCGTGTCCTGCAGGGATGGGAAATGGACGGCTTCTGTGCCACGACCCGGATGAAAAGATGGTTTCGTCGTGGTCGCGTCCGGCAGGGATGGGAAATGGACGGCTTCTGTGCCACGACCCGGATGAAAAGGTAGTTTCGTCGGGGTCGTGTCCTGCAGGGGGGTCTAGATCACGACGCATCGTCGAATCTGGTCCGTCGTGGTGACTGTGCCTTGGCAGATGATACGCCATTGCTTGGGAAGTGTCGCCCAGTTTTCACGAAAACATTGCCAGATATCATTGCCAATTGCCTGTCTGCCCTTAACGCTGAGGTCGTATATGGTGATGTCGCTGCCTTTTTTGTATTTGCGAACGAAGTAATTGTCAATTAATGCGCACATTTCAAGGTCGGACAACATTCTGGTTCTTGGATTTGATGGTACCGTTTCCATTTGGACGCCTTGTTCGAGTAGTTCGGGGGTTATGACAATCGCGTTCTCGTCCTCCTCTAGTTGCTCATCCACCCATTTGTTGTCGAGTTTCCTGTTCATGTTGAACAGGAAATTCTGTGGTGTGTGGATGATGTCTTCAACGTATTGATAATCAATTATATCTTCTCTTAGTAAGAGGCCATTTTCATTCATTCTATATGCTACCGGCAGTATGCGCTCGTCGGGGAGATAGGCGTATCTTTTTTCTGCTGGCATGGTCGCTTGGCCTGGAGTGGCTTTGCCCAATTCCTTCCGGTAGATAGCATTAGCCGAGCAGTGCTCGTAGGCGAATGCTGTCTCGCTCAACCCGTGGTGGATTCCCTGTCGCATAATGTAGTATGCGCATGTGCTAATGCGTTTGTTACCAATTAGTTCTGTTTGAAAGTAATTCTTTTCTCCAAGCCTCCCTTTCCGGTGATATTTCGCATTGAAGTAGCGGGTGTATGCATACCTTCTCTGCTTCATGAAGCTTGTTACGCATTCTGTCTGTACCTCCGTATGGAAATGAGTAGTCAGGTGCGCTTCGGCTAGCACTCGCGTGTCAGTTTCTATTGCGGCGACTGCAAGGCAATTGAAGCCATGGTTCAGGTCTGCCTCTGAACGGAACATGACCTCGTCATGCGACGCCAGGCATAAATGGAATGTCTTTTTCATAATCTAAGTTTTTGCCAATTTATCGGTCTTTGTTCAATCCTCACAGCATTTTGTCAAAACTTCGTTACTTATTTAAGTTTTTACGCACTTTTTAAGCTTTTATGTATTCTTAATCTCTTTCTATGCCGCGACCCAGATGAAAAGGTGGTTTTGTCGTGGTCGCGTCCGGCGGGGATGGGAAATGGACGGCTTCTATGCCACGACCCGGATGGAAAGGTGGTTTCTTCGTGGTCGTGTCCGGCAGGGAATGGAAATGGACGGCTTCTGTGCCACGACCCGGAAGGAAAGGTGGTTTCGTCGGGGTCGCGTCCGGCGGGGATGGGAAATGGACGGCTTCTGTGCCACGACCCGGATGAAAAGGCGGTTTCGTCGGGGTCGTGTCCGGCAGGGAATGGAAATGGATGGCTTCTGTGCCACGACCCGGATGAAAAGATGATTTCGTCGGGGTCGTGTCCGGCAGGGATGAGAAATGGACGTTTTCTATGCCGCGACCCGGATGAAAAGGCGGTTTCTTCGTGGTCGTGTCCGGCATGGATGGGGAATGGACGGCTTCTGTGCCGCGACCCGGATGGAGAGGCAGTTTTGTCGGGGTCGTGTCCGGCAGGGATGGGAAATGGACGTTTTCTATGCCACGCCCCGGATGAAAAGGTGGTTTCGTCGTGGTCGTGTCCGGCAGGGATGGGAAATGGACGGTTTCTGTGCCACGACCCGGATGGAAAGGTGGTTTCGTCATGGTCGCGTCCTGCAGGGATGGGAAATGGACGTTTTCTATGCCACGACCCGGATGAAAAGGTGGTTTCGTCGGGGTCGTGTCCGGCAGGGGCCGGAAAAGGCAGGGACAGGAAAAGGCAGGGACAGGAAAAGGCAGGGACAGGAAAAAGTGTGATAGGAAAAGGCGGCCGGCATGGGTGGGGAATGAATGGCAAGGAGGGCGGATAATCGGCGAAGAATGATTATTTTTGCGGTATGGCAGACAATTATCTCGAAAAACGATACGCCGAGGTGTTCGGCGGGGGAGCTAAGGTCGCAAAGCATACGAGGCCTTCGCTGGATGTGCTCTTGACAAAGAACAGAAGTACGAGAGGATATCAGAAGGAGTATGTGGTGCATCGCCAGCAGCTGGAAGCTATGGTGGCGGTGAATGCGAAGCTGGCTTCGGCTAGGAATCAGCAGGCTCTGCGCTTCCATCTGGTGACCAAGGGGCCTGAGGCTGACGAGGTGCTGAAGCACATCCACATGGGGATGGGGCTGCCTGAACTCCATCTGCCTCTGCCGGGGACTGAGCCTGAGGCGTTTATCGTTGTCGCCAAGGAGCATAAGGATGATGCGAATCTCTACATCGATCTCGGCATCTCGGTGCAGAGCATGCTGCTGAAGGCAGTGGAGATGGGGCTGAATGGCCTCATCATCAGGGCATTCGACAGCGCAGCGCTTGCTGCCGGCCTGGGCTTCGCGCCTTCCATGAAGCCGCTCTGCGTGCTGGCCGTCGGCCGCTCGGCTGAGACCATCCAGACAGTGCCAGTCTCAAAAGGAGACTCCATCGCATACTATCGCAGCGAGGGAGTCCACTTCGTTCCTAAGATCCAGTCGGAGGATCTGATCTTCTAGTAAACAAGGATAGCTTCTACTTTTCCAGGAACAGATTTTCTATAGCGCCGATGGCCTCTCGGGCATTCTTTGGGCTTGCCACGTAGCCTCTGCTTTCGTAGCGCTTGCCGGAAGAGTAACCGAAACTAAGCCCCCAGGTATCTCCGTCCAGTACTTCGAAAACAGGCTTGTAGTAGTCCTTGTACTTTTTCATCTTGTACTGACTGATGATGGCGTCAAGCTTGTCCATGAATGAAAGATCCGCTGTTCTGGTCATAACCTGGAGATCCTTCTCGATCTTGATCTCGATGCATGTCCCGTCCTCTGAGAGTCTGGCGGAAAAGCTCTTCCCGGCTCCGTAGACCATGCCATTGTCATGCCTATACTCGAAGGAGGTGAGCTTGCCGTCGCGTCCCTTGGCGCAGGCGAGGAGGGTGGTGCACAAGAACATTGTCGCAAAAATGTAGAGGAAATGCTTCATAATGAATTATTTAAGCCCTGCGGCCTTCCTCGCCGCCTTGAGTAATTTGGCTGCCTCTTTCTTGTCCAGCGCCTTCACTGTCTTGCCGTTCATGCCGACGGTGTCATTGGCACAGAAAAGCGAGTCCCAGAGGGCCTCTTCGGTGGCTTCGATGGTGGCCATGAACAGTCCGGACATGTCATCGTTATGCAGGAGCTTTGGCGAGTAGAATTCGCTATTTTCGTCAATAAGGTTCTCGGGGCAGACAGACATCGCGATGACGTAGTCGCCGCTGCCGTTTGAGGCAATGCCGCCGGTCTTCGCCAGTCCCATGATGGCGCGCTTCGCCATTCTCTCGAGATTACGTGCATCTACGGGCGCATCGGTGACCACCACGATCATGCATGAGCCGTCCACGTCCTGGAGTATCTTGTCACGGAATGAGTAGTTCTTCATTACCTGTCCCACTGGCACGCCGTCGATCTCCAGCACGCCGCCGTAGTTTGACTGTACCAGCACGCCCACGGTGTAGCCGCCCATCGAAGCAGGGAGAACGCGCGAGGAGGTGCCGATGCCTCCCTTGAGGCCGAATGCCACTGTACCGGTGCCGGCACCGACGCAGCCTTCCTCCACAGGGCCGCTCTTCGCAGACTCGATCGCCCTGATGACGTCGTCTGCTGTGACAAACCGCGCCCTTATGTTGTTCAGGCCGCCATCGTTTGTCTCGCCGACCACTGCGTTCACGGAGCGCACATTCTGGTTCCCAGGCTGCTTCATGGTCCATTCAATGGAACCGCTGATGCCTTCTGCGACGTTCAATGTGTTCGTGAGTATGACTGGCGTCTCAATGTTTCCGAGCTCCATCACCTGAGTCGTGCCAGCCAGCTTGCCGAAGCCGTTGCCTACGTACACGGCTGCTGGCACCTTCTTGCGGAAGATGTTCCCTCCATGAGGGACTATGGCGGTCACTCCTGTGCGCATGTCGTCCTGGGAGTTGAGGGTCACCTGACCCACCATCACTCCAGGGACGTCTGTGATGGCATTCCACTGTCCTGTCTTCATGACTCCTGGGCCGAAGCCACACCAGTCACGCATTCTCTGTGCGCTAGCGCTTGTAGAAACCAATGTGAGCGCTACAAGTACACCTATTTGAAGCATTTTGTTCATAATCGCATTCTTTTTTTACAAAAATAATTAACTTCGCTTGTTATACCATATAATTATCATGAAGAAACTGATATTCTTTATTCTGGCAGCCATGTTTTTGGCTGCGTGTTCGTCCTCTTCCCAGATGACTGACGCCGAGCTTACGAAAGCGGCAGCCAAGGAGTATCTTAAGCCTATCCGCCCATTCACGGAGGGCAGAAATGATTGCTGGAATGTCTATTCAAACAAGTTCATATATGCTCCAGTGTTTGATTTCCAGGAGGTTCCCGGTGCAGTTAAGTATCTTTACACCGTGACCCCAGACATCGCTGTGAAGGAGGCTGAGGTAAGAGCCGACGATGACAGCGAGGCTCAGGAGAAGAAGGCTGCGGGCAGTGAAGTGAAGCTGGCGGAGCAGAGCTACAGCTTCACGGCGGCGAAGCCTACAGAGTCGCTCGCTCCTATCTGGGAGCAGATTCCAGTGGGCAAGGTGGTCCTGAAGGTCGAGGGCGTCGACAAGTCTGGCGCCGTGCTAGGCCTCGCTGGCGAGCGCACGTTCATGCGCGACTTCCCATTCACTCCGCCTTATCCTACAAACGTGCGCCCTTATCGCGAGGCCGCCCTCATGGCCATGCTCTACATCCACACCATGCCGCAGATACAGAGCTGGAAGGATGCGGTGGAGCCGGACATGAGCTACAAGCATAACACCTATGCAAACAAGATAATTGGCAGAACCATCACCGCCGAGGCCCTTCTGGCGAAATATTTCCCAGAGTATGCCGACGAGGCCATCCTCATCGCGAAGCATGCAGCGCAGTTCCTCATGGACCAGAGCCGCCCAGAGGGAGATGTGCTTGCATATTTCCCACCTACCTATTATGGCGGGCTCATTGCTTCGCAGAAAGACTGGAACATCGGCAAGATGCTGCCTATGGATGCCTGCTACGCGGCCAATGGTTTCCTTGACCTCTACGACGTCACAGGCGAGAAGGTGTATTTCGAGCAGGCTCTGAAGATCGCGGACACTTTCGCGAAGCTCCAGCGTCCTGACGGCTCATTCCCTATCAAGTGCTGGTACGAGACCGGCGAGCCTGTGAATGATGCCTGCGCCATGCTGCATCCTGTCCTGAACTACCTGAGGCGTCTGGAGAAGCAGTACGGCGTGCACGACTATGACGACATGCGCGAGGCTGGCGCCAAGTGGATGAAGGAGGTCGCACTCGAGACCTTCGACCTTACCGGCCAGTTCGAGGATGTGAATGTGGAGGGACTCCATCCATTCCAGAACCTCACAAACTGTACAGCAGCGCCTTACGCGTCATATATACTCACCGGCGAGCATCCTACGGCAGCCGAGATCGAGGATGCGCGCGACCTCATCAGGATGAGCGAGGACCAGTTTGTGCATTGGAACTCATTGCCGGAGGCCAATGGTATCCGCCGCCTCTTCGGCCCATGCGTCTTCGAGCAGCACAAGTATCAGACGCCGGTCGACAACAGTTCATGCAATGTGGCAAACGCCTATCTGAACCTTTACGAGACCACCGGCGACCAGCTCGCCTTCGCAAAGGCGAAGGCTCTCATCGATGCCCTCACAGTAGCACAGCAGGTGACCAATGGTTACACGCCGACTACATTGGACTATCGCGCGCCACAGAAGGACAAGGGGCGCACATTCTGGCTGAACTGCTCAGTGGCGACCATCGAGATATGGCTCAGGATGGCGGATCTTTTAGGAGAGGAATAATTCTATCACATTAATACTAATCACAATGAAGAAAATCACTAGACTTTTGGCCATTACGGCTGGTGCAGTCCTTGCGTTTGCATCCTGTAAGACTAAGGAGGAACCGATTGTCCCTAGCATCTCGGTTAGTCCATCTTCAGTCACTTTCGTTGCAGCAAGCCCTGCTGCCGCAAATGTGACTGTCACATCGAATGTAGAATGGAAGGCTGATGCCGCAGATACATGGGTAACAGTGTCTCCAAAGGCTGGCTCCGGTAACGGCAGCATTGCCATTACTGCTGCTACAAACGTAGCTCCAGAGGGCTCTGCAGCCCCAGCACGTTCATCTAAGGTTACTCTTACCATTGAAGGAAAGAAGATCGATATCCAGGTAAACCAGGATGCTGAGAATCTTGTATTTGCTGTCGAGGGAACTCCTACTGAGGTTCCTGCAGCCGGAGCATCTGTAAGCGTCAAGGTGGAGGCAAACACCTCATACACCTTCGCAAGCTCTGCTGACTGGTGCGCTCTCGAGACCAAGGCTGACACCAAGGCAGTCAAGACAGACAACATGAAGTTCATCGTAGCTGAGAATACTGAGTATGAGGCTCGTACCGCTACCATCACCTTCACTCCAGCTTCTGGATCAGCGAAGACAGTGACTGTCAATCAGGCTGCTGCTGAGAAGCCAAAGGAGCACAACATCGACTCTGCAGACGCATTCGCAGAGTTTGCGGCTGCTCTCAAGACCGGCGATGTATCAGCATTCGATCTCGACGGTGACAAGGTGGTCAAGCTCACTGCAGATCTCGAGGTCGGTGCTCTCGCTGAGCCACTCGACACTCTTCCTGCTGGCATCACTCTTGACGGTGAGAATCACCAGATCAAGTATGTTATCGAGACCACAAGCGCAGATATGAAGAACCTCGGTCTCTTCTGTGCAGTTGAGGGTACAGTCAAGAATCTCAAGGTGGCGGGTTCCATTAAGGAGTCAGCACCAGCCGGATCAGGTACTTTCCATATCGGTGGTGTGACTGGTTATCTCGGTGCTGCCGGTGTAATCGAGAACTGTCAGTCTAGCGTCGACATCTTCGGTGACACCAAGGTTACACACCACATGGGTGGTATCGTAGGATTCACTGCAGCTGGCGCTGTAGTAAAGAACTGTATCAACGAGGGTGCAGTGAAGATGGCTATCCCAGAGCTTGGTGCCTCAAATGCATCTCAGGTCGGTGGTATCATCGGACATATCGAGGGCATAACGGATGTTCTGGACTGTGAGAACAAGGGTACAGTTACCTATGAGGGTCTCGGAACCCCTCGTCTCGCTGGTATCGTAGGTTACATAAATGAACTTGAGAATGTAACTATCAAGAACACCAAGAACTCGGGTGATGTAGTTTGGGTTGAGGGTGCTTACGCGGCAACTTCATGGAGCTATGTCGGTGGTCTCACCGGTTACTTTGGCACCCCTAAGGATGGAAGCGTATTCAACATCGAGAACTGCGAGAATACCGGTAACATCACCTGTACTGTCACAGAGGCCAATTCTCGCGTAAGAGTGGGTGGTATCATGTCTCTTGCAGGCAGCTCAACCAAGGATCTCTCCATGACTTATAACATCAAGAACTGCTCTAACAGCGGCACCATCACAGTGACCAGTGCCACTACAGACCGTACCGTAGCCGGTGGAGTCATCGGTTTCTCTGAGACCACCGCTATCTTGAACATCGATGGATGTACTTTCTCTGGTATCATTGACTCAAAGGCAGGCGCAAAGGCCGGCGGTATCATCGGTGCACTTGGAAATGCTGCTTCTACCATCAAGAACATCACTATCGACGAGAAGGCAGTCCTCAAGAGCGAGGGTGGCTTCAAGAAGGGCAATGTAGGTATCATCGGTGGTCAGAATACAGCATACACCACTGCAGTAAGCGGTAAGGTGGCTGGTACCATCATCGACGGAGACAAGACCTGGAAGGTAAACAAGAACAACTACCAGAACCACCTCTTCGGTGTGGCTCTCGGCGAAGGTGGTTCTACTGAGGCTGTTACTTGCGACGTAGACGGCGAGCCAGATCCAGGTGAGGAGCCTGAGAAGCCAGCCGCTCTTCCATTCACAGAGACCTTCACGAACAATACCTGGGCTAAGGACGATGCAGATAGCGGCGAAGCTCTCTCTGACACCCAGCTCACCCAGTTCAAGAATATCTCAAGCGTATACTGGGCTCGTACTGGACTCGGTGGTATCAAGCTTGGAACTTCATCTAAGGTGGGTACTCTCGATACCAAGGACCTCGACCTCTCGAAGGATTTCTATGTAAAGATCAGTGCTGCTGCTTACAATGCCACCGAGGGCAAGCTCCTCATCAAGGTGGGTACAGAGTCTAGAGAGATCGACCTCACCGCTGCTGGTGACAAGGTCCCTACTGAGTATATCGAGAACTTCAAGGCTACAGACGCGAAGAATGTCACCTTCGCTACTGCTACCAAGCGTGCGTATATCCAGTCCATCAGCATCAACTATGGACAGGCTAGCGCTCCTGCAGTGACTAACATTGGTTCAGTGGCTGAACTTGCCGCTCTTCTCGCTGATGCATCTGCGCTTGCAAATGCTACAGCTACCTATAAGCTTACTACCGATATCGACCTTGGTGGCGCTACAGTTCCTGCAGCAGCAGGCCCACTTGCAGCTACCATCGATGGTCAGAATCATATGCTGAAGAACGCCAAGGTGACAGCTCCTATCTTTGCGAAGAATGAGGGTGTCATCAAGAATGTTGTCATTGATTCATCAGTTGAGTTTGCGCCTGCCACAGTCGCTGGTGACATGGCTATTCTTGTAGGTGAGAACACAGGTACTGTATACGGCTGTGTAAACAAGGCGGCTATCAGCATCACTTCAGATCCTGCCGCTTCATTTATCGCAGGTCTTGTAGCTCGCTCTAGCGGCCTCGTTGAGAAGTGTAAGAATGAGGCGGCCATCTCAGTAAACGCTGCTGCTGCCACTGGTGCTGTATTCGCAGCAGGCGTTGTGGCTCAGGCTTCTGGTAAGGCCGGCGAGGTCATTGTCAAGGATTCTGAGAATACTGGAAAGATAGCATTGTCTTACTCTGGCACTCCTAAGAATGGCTTTGTCGCAGGTGTTGTAGGTGGCACAGTCGCTCATAAGGAGTCTGCCATGGTATCTCAGGGTGTTGTTTCAGGCTGTTCAAATTCCGGTGAGGTGACATATCATATCGGAAAGCCAGCAAGCGGTACATATGCAAACATCGGTGGCGTGGCTGGATATATCGAGGGTGATGTGGCAAAGTGTACAAATACAGGAAGAGTGGCTATCGACAATGAGGAGGTAGCTGATGCTTCCGCAAACTGTACCCGCCCTGCAGTAGCTGGTGTAGTAGCTTGCGTTGAGGGTTCTATCGACGACTGTACTAACAGTGGCGCGGTCGCTCTCAATGGATCCTTTGCAGCCGGTACTGCTGATGCTGCAGCAGCAGGTGGTTGTTCTAACCCATCAATTGGTGGCGTGGTCGGCTGTATCGGAAAGGCTGCCAGGGACGATGCAAACCACATGAATAACTGCTCAAACACTGGTAAGATCAGCTCAGTAGAGCGTCAGAAAGTGGCCGGTAAGACTCAGGTACGTGTAGGTGGTGTCGCAGGTTTCATCTCAGTGCCAGTGAAGAACTGCCATAACGAGGGAGAGCTTGACGTGAAGACACTCAGCTGCAAGAACTTCATCGGTGGTGTAGTAGGCGTGGCATTCAATGATATCAAGGACAGCTGGAATGATGCTCCTGTGAAGGTAGATGGTCGTTCAGATGTATCTAAATCTTTCGCGACCACAGACTACATAGGATATCAGTATTATATAGGAGGTATCTATGGATACGCATATGTGAAGTCTCTTGTATTCGAGAATCTTGAGAATAGGTCAAAGGGCGCTGTGACCGTGACCAACTGCTCTGCTGTAGTCGCTTACAGCTATGCTGGTGGTATCGGTGGCGGTTATGAGGCTGGTCCAAACAGCCTTAAGAATGTCAAGAATGATGCTGCTGTCCTTGTAGACAGTGAGAATGCATATATCGTAGGCGGTATCTGCGGCGGCTTCAATGGAGATGTTGAGAATGCGACTAATAATGGTGTCGTTACCATCAAGAAGGCAAAGGGCGACTCTGGAAAGGAGCCTGAGCTTGGTGGCCTCATCGGTTATCTGAATGGTAACATCAGTGGCTCAAAGAGTGTCGGTGCTCTCACCATCGAGACTTCTGCGACTTCATTCGTCGGTGGTCTTGTCGGAGGATTCGGAAATGCTGACAAGGTTTTCTCAAACACCGAGATCTCTTGCAGTGTCACCAGTGGTTCGTCGACTCTTGGATCAGTGATCGGTCGTTTCAGAAACGGACCTTCATCTGGCGCCGATCCTAACGTGGTGTCACTTGGTGCCGAGAATGCTCCACTCACCATAGCTGCGGCTCTTAAGTCTGCCCCATATTGCGGTGAACTCAAGGGACACAAGGTTGAAGCTGTAAATGTGAAGTAGTCATTTCAACATATTTGTAATAGGCTGGCCCTGCGCGGGGTCAGCCTTTTCTGTTGAATAAGAGAGGGTTGGCAAAAAAAAGTTTCTATTTAAATTAATTTATTATTAACTTTGCAAGTTCGCTCATTGTAAGCAGAATTGCTAGATTTGATAATAGATATTCAGTATAATATGAAGAAGTGTTATGAAAGGCCCAGTGTCCTTGTGACATGTGTGGAACTCGAGTCTACCCTTCTCGCTGGTTCGCCTATTAAGTTCGGATCGGAGGTGAAGGTAAATCCGTATGAGTCAGTTTCATGTGACACTGAGGAGTTTAAAGTTAGTTTTGATTAAAATGTCAGAAGTTATGAAGAAGAATCTTTTTGTTACGGCTCTTGCTTTTCTGGCATTGTTGTCGACCTCATGCTCCAAGGATGAGCATTCGAGAAGTATCTCATTCACAGCCGCTTGCCCTAAGACCAAGGCTGTAGAGACCACTACCAGCAGCCTTCAGGCTGATGGCATTTTCTGGTGGGATGGATGGTTTGATGGCTCAAATGCCTTCGCTTCAAAGACCGCTACCTGGGATGATGCAAACACTGTATGGAACACCACAGAGTATTGGCCTGATGACTATTCGAAGTCATTGGATTTCTGGGCTTATGCACCAGATGCCTTTGGCACTATCACCTATGCGGCAGATCACTCGACTATGTCATTCAATTATACGCCTCTCAGCACGGGTACTTCTGTGGCTGTAGAGCAGAAGGACCTTATCGTGGCATATGGTGGAGATAATACATTCAACCAGGTGGGACACGTGGACCACAGGGTTCCGCTTGAGTTTAACCACGCTCTCGCTGCCATTCGCTACAAGGTAGGCGATATCACTGCTTACAGCACATACGCGCAGAGAATCACCAGCATTTCGTTCAATGATCTCGCTGCCAGCGGTACCTGCGTGGCTGCGACAGACGGTACATTCGCCTGGACTCCAAGCACAGCGAAGGCAAGCTACACCCAGGCTTTCGGTGGTGCTGCTATCACTACTGGTGAGGTTCTGAATGACCGTATCGGCGGCGCGATGCTCATGATCGTCCCTCAGACTCTTACCAGCGCAAATACCATGACACTTGCATGGAGCCTTGACGGAGTCGCACAGACAAGCAGGATCAAGGCCCTTAACACTGCCTCAGGTATCACTCTCGAGGCTGGAAAGATCTACACTTTCACCATCGGTATCGAGGAGCGCGAGCCTATCGTTCTCGAGGTGTCAGTCGCAGACTGGGTTGAGGAGGAAATAACTCTCTAAGTCTTAAGGAAATGAAGAAGAACGTATATATACTTTTAGTAGCCGCTGCAGCGCTTTCTGCGTCATGCAGCAAGGTGACTGGCGTTGAGGAGATCGCTCTCTCAGAAAACGCTATCAGCTTCGGCACCGAGATCAGCACCAAGTCTACTGAGTCTACTCTTTCTACCATGAAGGCTGATGGCTTCCAGGTAGTCGCTATGCGTGGTGCGGACAATGTCTTCAATCAGCATGTGGAGAACGTCAGCTGGTCTGCGACTCCAGACGCAGAGATGGGAAACTGGAAGTACTCAGCAGTGAAGTACTGGAAGACTACAGGCACATATGAGTTTGCGGCCAGCTCAAAGAGCTCTGTCATAAATGTGGCAGAGAATTCTACAAAGATGAGTGCCCAGTATCGTATGACTGACTGTCAGGACGATATCCTTCTGGCTTATGCGAAGTGCATCATGGGTACCACCAAGCCAGCAGGCTATCCTAAGGTAAACCTTAACTTCAACCATGCTACTGCTGCTGTCCAGTTCAAGATCTACTCGAAGAGTATTGATTCTGAGCTTCTTCTCTTTGAAGTGAGGAAGATGGTCGCAGGAGGTTCATTTGTTTACGAAGGCGGAAACCTTGTGTGGACCATCGGTGATGTGGATAATATGAACAGCTATCTCAAGTGGACAGGTTCGCTTGCGCTTCCTCTCGTTGAGGCTGACAAGGTAGATGTGTTCAGCGCTACCAGGGCATATGCAAATGGTTCTAATACCTTTACGGGATCTACCGCTATGGTTATCCCTCAGAACCTTGGCACCCAGGAGGTTCACATTCAGGTGAAGGTGGGAGCTGAGACTATTGAGCATACCATTCCGCTTACATCCTCAAACAACAAGTGGGAGTCAGGCAAGAAGTACATCTACACCATGTCTGTGGAGGGAGCTTCAATTCACCTTATCAGTATCGTCACCACCAAGTGGGACGAGGTGCTTGGCACTACCGAGGACATAGTCGTTAGTTAGTTTGAATCACTTATCCGAAGAGAAATGAAAATATCAAGATATATACTTGCCTCTCTTTCTATAGCCGCTGCTCTCTTTGTTCAGGGCTGTACAAAGAATCAGGAGAATACAGCAGCCACCGGTGCTTCGCTCAGTTTCACAGTGAGCACAAAGAGTGTGACACCTGGTGATGGCATCCTCGCAGATGGTGGCGCTATGACCGATATCGTAGTGGTATCTGTATCTACTGCAGATAACATGGTCGATGGAATGAAATATGTGTCTCTCGCCACTCCTGAGGTGGAGACCACATGTACACTTACTGAGCTGACTTATGGTCCTCATGAACTCTATCTGTACGCAAATACAGATGGCTTCCAGAATATCTATCCAGATATGCCTACCCTGAAGGCCAAGGCTCAGGCAGCTGACAAGAATTTTAGCTTTGCTGCTTATAAGGAGGCTGTATTCACAAGCTTGACTGCGGGAAATCTTCCTGCTATAGCAAATGGTCAGATGCCTCTGACTACTGTGGTCAAGGACATTAACCTCAGTATCGGTACTACAAATGTCAGCGTAGAGTTCACACGTCCTTTCGCGAAACTCACTGTTAACATCTACAATAAGTCAGAGAAGACAGCAGAGGTGGATGGCGTCAATTTCAGCGCATTCAATGCTTCTACATCATACGTGTTCGACCATTTCCCATATGTGTCGAATTACACTCCGACCGTCAGCTATTTGGCTATGCCTAATGGCGTAAACAGAACGATCGCTCCTAGAAGCTCTCAGACTGTCTTTGAGGGACTTCTCTATGAGAACCGTCTCAGCCATGATACTTCAGGTGGCAGGTACAAGATGGGCTTCCATATCGCTTATACTGAGGGTGGTACTGTCCTCGCCGAGAAGACTCTTACCGATCTCGTGTTCCAGCAGATCAAGGAGGCCGCAGAGACCGCCCCAATGCTTCGTATGCTTAGAAATAACCATATTACTGTGGATGTATATGTGGACTATCTCCCAGTAGACGACCCTGAAACAGCGAATATCGTTCTTGAATATGTGGTTAATCCTTGGGGAACTGCAGGCGGCAGTGTAATCTTTAATTAGTCGGCGAAATGAAAAAATCAATATTCTTTAGTCTGTTTGCGGCAGCTGCAGTGCTCTGCTCTTGCCAGAAGGAAATATTCCCTGTAGTAGACGAGGTGGTTGAAGAAGGACTGCCTACCACTGTGGAGATCCCATTCTGCTTTGATGCACAAAAGAAGGTGTCTACCAAGGTTACTCTTGGTGAGTCGTTTGAGGGTACTCTATACAACCTTTATCTGGCCATTTATGACTCTGATGGCAAGGTCATTTTCACAAAGTTCTATGAGGCTGGTGATTCAGACTGGAGTCATGTTCAGGCCAATGATGCAGGTCAGGGTTCAGTGAAGGTCACCACACATACAACGAATAACGCATCGGTGTATGCGGTGGCTAATATTGAGGTGGCCATGCTCAACCTTGATGCCGAGAAACTTAAGATTGTCGGTCAGACGGAGGCTGGTCTTCGCTCGATGGTTGCGAAGCTTAATCAGGATATCATCTCCAGTGATGGATTCTTCCTCATGAGTGGCTGGCTTAAGGGTGTAAATCTCACCACTTCTGGACTGAGTGTTCTTTCTACTGCGAAAAATTCAAATGGAGAGACCGGATCTTCTATCAAGCTTCATCTTGATCGACTGAATGCCAAGGTGACTTTTAATGTCACTTGCGCGTCTCCTGAATATCCTGCCCACAGCCCTACTATCGAGTCATTCATCCCTAAAAAGTGGCAGGTGGTGAACGTACCACGTCGTGCGTACCTTATGCCAGGTGTGGACACGAATGACTATGCGTCATTTGGCTCAAGCGAGGATAACTACTTTGATATGCCTGCTTATGGTACCTTCCATACTACTGCTGGATCTGGAAAATACAATGTAGATTCATGGTCATTCTATACCATTGAGAGCCTTTTGAAGGCAAAGAGTAACGGTCTTTCTGGCTATGAGGACCGTGAGCTTCAGGAGAAGGATTCCATGGGTAAGAACGGCGCTTGGGTATATGCGCCAGATTATGGCACTTATGTGATTCTTACCGGTACTGTTATGATGTCTAACGCTACTTATGATACAAGTGGTGCACTCGTCATGATAGAAGGTACTACACTTAGTGCTGAAGTTCAGTATAAGATACATCTGGGTGATTTCGGTCATGATGTCACCGACTTCGGTCAGAAGCGTAACACTCATTATATCTATAATGTTACTATCAGGGGCGTAGATGATATCACCATCGAGGTGGTGACTTCCGATGAGCCTGATTTACCTACCATTGAGAATGCTCCAGGTGCTACAGGAGACGTGACCATCGCAAAGGAGGCATTCAGATATGTTGATTCACACTATGAGTCATTCTATCATGGTTTCAAGTCTTCAAACATCACTTCGAACCTTACATGGTTCGTAAGAACTCCATTCTCAAACGGCCAGGCATCAGATTCACCTGCTGACTATAAGTGGATCAAGTTCCGTGTGAATGAGATGGGTGCTGATGGAAAGTATAAGAAGAATCGTCGACTCTTCAAGCCATATGATGAGTCTTATGTGTTTGACTATACAGCAAATTATTCAGGTGCTGTCGGATCCACTACAGAATCACCAGTCATGACGGTCAAGGAACTCGTAGCTTATCTCAAAAAGCAGAATGAACTCAAGGCTGCTGGTTCGACCAACTTCTTCGACGCCGCAGGTGAGATCGGTGTTACGGTTTTCGTGGATGAGAACTATTATGAGGAGGATCCTCGAGATGGTACTGCAGATCCAGAGCTCTGGAAGAAGTTCGCAGGTTCTAACGTCAATCCTCGCGTGATGCATATTCTCTCTCGTACTATGAGCAGTGATGATGAGGAAAGTCTTGTTACAGCCTCATCGCTTTCTATCAAGCAGAGACCTATTCAGACTGTTTATAATGTTTATTCTGACGTTAAGCGTGCGTGGGGTGTGGAGTCCTTGGATGAGAGCCCAGTCAGGGCTGGAATGAGATGGAGAAGTGGCGCAGATACACGTGCTGTATCATTGACGACTGCTCAGAATGATATGCCTCGTTTTAGTACTTTGAGAGAATGGGCTGTCTATTTGGGAAATGGCAATTGGGATACTCCAGACTGGAGCACATACCTCAACCAGGAAACAGATGGTACTGATACTTTGAGATTCACATCAAGTTACAATTATCTCGCATATATGTGTATGCAGCGTAATCGAGATAATAATGGTAATGGAAAGATCGATCGTTCTGAGATGAGGTGGTATCTTGCCTCTGGTCAGCAGATCGCTTGTCTTTGGGTAGGAGAGAACTCTTTGGCTCCCGATGCGAAGTATTATAGACCTAAGGATGGATATTGGTCAGACAAGGTATGGAGGTCTCATTATATAACAAGTACGGCGAATAGAGGTAGTACAAATGTTCCTATGGTTGTTTGGGCAGAGGAGTATGGAGCTACAGGTGGACATCCACAGAGTAACTGGGATACAGGTTCTCGTTCTGGTTCGTATCGTGGTTTTATCGGACCTTATCATATCAGATGCGTTCGAGATCTGAACTCAAATCTTTCAGCGGCACGTCCTGAAGATGAAGAGAATAGGCCAGAGCCTCTCATTCAGAAGTCTGGAAGTAATGCTACCGGATGGAAGCTTGATCTCTCACGTCTTTCAGAAGAGAACTTCCGTGAGTTTAGAGATAAGGAGCTTATCTTCGGAGATGAGAAGAACGTTATCAACAATCGCGTTGCTAGGGCTTTTGAAACATCTACGACAGCTCAGTATACTTCATTCAGTGAGTCAAACTTCTTGACTATTAACAATAATCTTACTACCATAGGACTCGGTGGTACAAATCCATACTGTCCTAGTGGATATAGGTTGCCAAACAATAGAGAGATCTCAATTCTCTTCCATTATTTGCCGAACGATTTCTGGACATCTGGTGGCGTTTACCTTACTAGAACATGGTGGTCAAGAGGATATCTCGGTGATAAGACTGATATTTATCTTAGCAAGACTGAGTTTGATAATCACGCTGGAACTTCTAAACGTTCGACGATTGGTGTTAGAAATAACATCATTACAACTGATGTTTCTGAGGCGAATACTTCTCAGCTTCGCTGCGTGAAGGATACATTCTCAGTTTCAGTAGAAGACTAGTTAGTATTCTACATATTTATAAAGCCCTGGAGATTGCGTAAGCAAAATCCAGGGCTTCATAATTGTGTGCGGGATATCTATTCCAGAACCATCTCGAACTGATCACAAGGGGCGGTGCGGTGTGCAAGGTGCTTGGTGAGGTGAGAGATGCCGAAGAGGGGAGAGTAGGTCTTGACCTTGACAGTGCGCCCGTCAGGGCAGAATTCAAGGATGCGAAGCCATCCGTCTCCGCCGTTGCCTTCCCAGCCGCCGCCTACTATCTGGACATTGAACATCATCTGGCTGACTTTTCTTCCGGAGTCATTGGCATCCACGCGAAAAGCGCAGCTAAGGGTCCAGTCGTCGGGCTCGCCCTTATAGGTGTCCTTGGCGGGCCTGCCGGTGTGGCCGCAGAGCGCCAGCACGATGTTCGGCGCCTTGCTGAGGAGCTTGTTCCAGATGTCCTGACCTCCGTTTGCGGGGCGCAGCTCATATCCTATCTGGGTGTACGCGGCGCTCTTCTCCTTCAGCAGGGAGTGGGTGATGAAGATGACTCTTTTATCCGTATTCTTCTGGCAGAGCTCCAGAGCCCACTGAAGTACCTCATCGCGAGGCTGGAACTCGCTTGTGATCACCATCAGCTCGCCCCAGTTCTCGTCCTTGACGACGTAAGCCGCATTTTCAATGGTGATGGCCCCCGACCTGTTGGGATATGAACTGATGATAATGTCCCTCCAGCAGCGGTTGCGCTCAAATGGGAAGTACTGAGGGTACTCGGTGTGCAGGTTCTCAGACTTCTGGTAGCCGTAGTCGTGGTTCCCGGGACTGATGAAATAGGGAACCACGCCGTCCAGGCGCTCGAAGCTGCGCGACACATTCTCCCACATCTCGCGACTGGTCTGGTTCAGCATCTTCCTGTTCATCACGATGTTCTCATTCTGCTCCACCAGGTCACCGGTGCAGAGCACGCCCTTGATGTTCAGCTGCTCCACGTTGTCTGCGATCCACGCCGTGCACAGCTCGAAGAGCGGCTGGTTCAGGTCGTACTTGATGTAGCCCTGAGGGTCGCCCAGCAGTATCATTGAGAATGAACCTGGGTCCTCAAGAGTCTGCCTGTCTGCGCGATGCTGCGCTGCCGCCGTGACTGAGAGCATTCCTGCAGCCACGGCCAGTATTGCGAATCTTTTCATGATTATAAAGTTCTTTTCTTAGGAAGGTTGAAGACGTCCTGCACCTCTTTCATCGCCTCATCCGTCATGCCGTCTGGGACAAATCCCATGTTTCTGGCACTCATATAGATGCATGCGGCCTTGTTCAATACATCTGTCTGGTCGAAGGCATCCATGATGTCCACGCCCACGGCCACAGTGCCGTGCTTCTCCCATAGCACTACGTCATAATTCTTGATCTGTTCAAGTGTGGCATCTGCAAGCTTGACTGACGAAGGCAGCTCGTATGGCACAACGCCAATGCCGAGTGGCGCGAAGGCAAGTGTCTCCGGAATCATTGACCAGAGAGTCTTGGTAAGATGCTCTGCGTCAAGCCATTCGCTGCTATGCGACATGGCGACAAGCTCGATGGGATGTGTGTGCAGCGATGCCTTGTAGTCGCTTCCGCTGCCGATGAGATAGTCATGCAGCGCCAGGTGCGAAGGCAGCTCTGAGGTGGGTTTGACGGGCTTCTGGGCGATGATCTCGTATGATGCGCAGTCGTCGCAGATGCGGATGATGCTGCCGTTCGACATCGGGTCGCGCGCGAGGTCTCGCATGCGCTTTCCAGTGCCCTTGCAGTAGAAGTAGCACCCCTTGAGATGCTCCAGCTTCATGCCGATTTCAAATGGCCCAGCGAGCGCAGGGAGCGCCTTGGCGGCCTCGTCCAGGCTGTCAGTGATGTTTACGGTGATGTTTCCTCCATTGCGCTCTGCCCAACCCTTCTGCCAGAGGTAACCGGCGACCTCGGCGGTCTGTTCTATTTCTTTTAGCATTGTCTTAAATCAATTGAGGTAGGAAAGTACTGAATATAAGGACTGCAAGTCCTGCCACGAGCACGGCGATGGTCTTTCTGGACACGCCCTTCCACTCCTTGAGGATGATGCCCCAGACGTTTGAGAATGTGACATTCAGAGCCATCAGGATGCACCAGCTGAAGGTGATGAGCACAGGGAAATCGGTGAGGAAGCCCTTGCCAAGGCTGAGGCCGAAGAACTGGCTGTACCAGAGCAGGCCGGCGAGTGCGCAGAACAGGATGTTATGCGCCCAGAGGCGGCCGTCCTTGTAGTCCGCGAAGCTGTGGTTCCTGCTGTTCTGGAAGATGCAGTAGGTGGCGTTTGTGAGGAAGCCGCCGAAGGTCACCAGCAGAGTGGCAGGAAGGCTCTGGAAAATGTCTCTGGTGGCCTCCCAATGCAGTTCTGCACCGAAGCTTAGGCCAATGTTGAAGCATGCGCTCATGAATCCCGCGAGCAATGCTACAGCGAGTCCCTTTCCGAAGTTGAAGTCCTTCACGGCCTTCTTCTTCTCCTCTTCAGGAAGCGCGGCGGCCTTCATGCCTCCAGCCACTCCGATGATGGCGATGCCGATCAGTGTGACCACTACTCCTATGATCACTGACGATGTCAGATCATGCGCGTGTCCTGTGAGGACGGGGCCGAGGATGGCTCCGAGGCCGCTGCAGGTGCCCAGGGCAATGCTTTGACCGAGCGCTACACCTAGATATCTCATGCTGAGGCCGAAGGTCAAGCCTCCGACGCCCCAGAGCATTCCGAAGAAGATGGTGAGAAGGGACTCCTTCGGGCTGGCTGAAAACAATGCCCAGAGGCTTTCACCCGCAGGCACTGCCAGTATTGCTCCCAGGATAGGGAATATGAGCCACGCAAATACGCCCTGGACAAGCCAGTAGCTTTCCCAGCTCCAGGATTTTATCTTATTAATAGGGACATAGCTGCTGCTCTGCGCGAAGGCGCCTACAGCTATGATAAGTAATCCTATCAGCAGTTCCATGACAAACTATCTCTTCGATGTGACTTCGGCTACATACTTGTCGATCTCGGCCATGTAGGCTGTGCCCGCAGGGACATTGTTACGCTCGCAGAATTCGTCGTAAACGTCTCCCCAAGGCATGGTCTTCGCCTCTTCGAGATAGGTGAGCACCTTGTAGGTCTCGCCTGCGAGCTCCCACTTGCGTATGAGCTCGGTCGGCTCGAGAAGCGCACGGAGCATGCATTTCTGTGCGGCGCGCGAGCCGATGACGTAGGCGCCGATGCGGTTTATCGCACCGTCGAAATAGTCCAGGCCATAGTGTACGCGGTCCATTGCCTTCGCGCGAACTATCTCGCTGAAGAGCTCGAGTGTAGGGTCATCCATGAGGGTCACGTGGTCGGAGTCCCAGCGCACTGGACGGCTTACATGGAGCATCAGTTCAGGGACAAACTGGAGCACGGCTGAGACCTTCTCAGCAGGCGACTCTGTAGGGTGGTAGTGACCAGTGTCAATGGTGAGGATCTTGTCATTCTTAGCCGCGTAGGCGGTGTAGAAGTCGTGGGAACCGACAGTGAAGCTCTCCAGTCCGATACCGAATACCTTGCCCTCGATGCAGTCCTTCATGTGCTCCTTCTTCTCTGCGAAGATCTGGTCCAATGAGTCCTTGAGGTACTCCCTGTAGAGCATGTGGCTCACTGAGAAGTCCTTGCATCCGTCGTGTACCCATACGTTCATGATGCATGGGTCGCCCTGAGCCTTGCCCATAGCGTCAGCGATGTCGCGGCAACGCTTGGTATGCTCTACCCAGAATGCGCGGATCTCTGGATCTGGGCTAGCGAGGGAGAGGTTGCCACTCTTAGGATGTGAGAATGATGTAGAGTTGAAATCGAGCGGTGTGGCATTCTCCTTGGCCCAGTCGATCCAGCCCTGGAAGTGCTCCACTCCCACCTGGTCACGGTCTACGAATTTCCCTCCGAACTCGCCATAGATCTCGTGGAGATTCAGCCTGTGGCTGCCTGGAATGAGGCTCTTGGCCTTGAGGATATCTGCTCGAAGCTCATCTATGTTGCGTGCCTTGCCTGGATAGTTACCTGTGGCCTGGATGCCACCGGTGAGTTCTCCCGCACTCTCGAATCCAGCCACGTCGTCTGCCTGCCAGCAGTGCATGGAAAGATGAAACTCCTGAAGTTGTCCCAGCACCTTCTCGGTGTCGATACCTAGCTCGGCGTAACGCTCACGAGCGATTTCGTATGCTTTACTCATTTGGATAATAAGTTTTAGTGTTTGTCGATTTCATTATGTCCATGCGGCTAAGTCCCGCCTGTATCATTACATTTCCAAGTGCAGTACATTCAGCTGGCCCAGCCACTACCTTTACCCCACACGCATCTGCGGTCATCTGGTTCAGCAGCTCATTCTGACAGCCTCCACCTATGATGTTAAGCTGCCTGAGTGGATGCCCTGCGATGCTTTCCAGGTTATGGAAGACATCCGCATATCTTGCAGCAAGCGAGTCGTAGATCAGACGCACTAGCTGCGCATCGGAAAGCTGTGACCCCGCCGTCAGCTGTGCATACTGCAGTCGCAGCGCGGCAGGCATATCGGTAGGGGAGGCGAATGCCGGGTCGTCAGGGTTTATGACGGCTGCTGATGCGCCTGCCTCACGTGCCATCTGAGTCAGCTCAGAGTATGAGTAGTCTTTCCCTTCTGAACGCCATTTCTCCAGGCATTGCTCCAGTAGCCACATACCTGTGATGTTCTTCAGCAGACGTATGCCTCCTGAGGCACCTCCTTCATTTGTATAATTCAGGGAGGCCATCTGCTCGTTTATCACAGGCTCCGGCCTCTCTATGCCCATCAGGCTCCATGTACCACTGCTTAGGTACGCGAAGTCGTCGCAGTCGGCAGGGACGGCCGCCACTGCGGAGCCAGTGTCGTGGCCGGCCACTGCCACTACGGGCACCGGCCCGAGGCCGAACTCTGCCTTCAGGATGCCCACTTGCGTGCCTGGGAGCACTATCTCATTGGCAAAGAGATCTCGAGTCACTCCGCAGGCCTTAAGTATTTCAGGGTCAAATGTTTTCGTGTATGGATTCATCATGGCGCTGGTACTGAGGATGGTGTACTCGCATACCATGTTTCCTGTGAGGACATAGCTGATGGCGTCAGGCATGAAGAGGAGCTTCCTCACGCCGGAGAGCTCGTCCTTCTGGGCGTACACCTGGAACACTGTGTTGAAGTTCATCAGCTGGATGCCGGTGCGCCTGTAAAGCTCTTCGCGTGGCATCTGCTTGAAAAACTGCTCAGGCACCCCCATCGTGTATGGGTCACGGTAGGCGCGTGGGTCTCCCACGCTCCCATCCGCCATCACCGGACACACATCCACGCCCCATGTGTCTATACCAATGGATTCTATCTTGCGCCCCTGCGCCTTCAGCAGTCCCTTCGCTATCTCGCTTATCAGTATGCTGAAGTCCCAGAAATACTTCCCCCCGCGCTCCACAAGTGGAGTGGCGAATCGATGAAGTGTGTGCATCTGCACCTTCCCTTCAGACACAGTCGAAAGGATGACGCGCCCCGAGGTCGCCCCAAGGTCAATGGCTATGTAGTCTTTTGGCATGTAATTGTGTTATTAGTATATGGTCAAAGTGTATCAAATTCTCTATCAATGCGTACCGACTCCATTGACCTCCTCTACTCCATCGATGTCGTAGAGAATCTGGAGTGCCTTTACGAGCTCGGTGACGGAGTGCACGAAGAAGGTGATGGAGCATTCCACGATCTCGTCCTTGGTCGCTGAAGTCAATGACTCAATGGACAGGCCCAGGCCGTTCGTGATCTGATGTATGAGGTCCAGCAGCAGGTGATAGCGGTCGATAGCGCGTATCGCGACTGTGACGGGATACTGCTGGCTTGGGTCCTCTGGGAAGTCTACGTTCACGATACTGTCGCCAGTCTGCGAGGCCTGCTCTATAAGGGCGGCGCAGCTTCTGCGATGGATGATAATGTGCCCGTCAGGCTCCCTGAAGCCAATGATATCGCCTCCCGGGATAGGCTGGCAGCATGGACATCGACTTATCGGCTCATCCTTGACCATGTCCTTCAGCGCCTGGCTGATGGCGCGCTTGGCGTTGTAGGTGGATACACAGCTGAGCCACTCCGGCTTGACCATCAGCGCGTCGCTGAGGCCTATCTCTACGCAGTCGCCGCGCTTGAGCGTGGTTTTCACTGATGTGAGGCGGCCATTGATGTGAGCATACTTCGCATGAGTACCCGTGCTTGCGTCAAGCTCGAAGGCGAAATCGAGCGCTGTCGCTCCCTTCGGAAGGGTGAGCGAGCGGCCTTCTGGAGTGAAGACCATGATGTCGTCATAATACAGTGTGGACACAATGCTGTCCATGTAGTCGCCCTCGATGGAGTCGTCTGCCATGTCCTGAAGCACTAGCTTGAAGCGCTTCATCCACGCGGCTACATTGTTTCCGCCCTCCTGGAACTCAGTCATGCAGCCGAGCCTCGACACTTCCACCATGTGCTCGGACGTGATCTGCACGTCCTCCCAGATACCTTCGTCGCTAAGGAGTTTGACCTGGATACACTTGTAGGTGTTCTCCTTAGGCTGGTCTATCTGGTTGTAGAAGCTGTGTGGCTTCTCCTTGAAGCGGTCGCTTAGCACCGAGTAGATGCGAAGGCATCTGCGCTTCTCTGAGAGCTCGTCGTTGGTGCCGCTGAATGTGACGCGTATGTAGTAGCGGTTCTCGACATGCCTGAAGTCTACATTCTCCGCCTTCATCTTTCTCCAGATGCTGTATGGACGGCGGTAGAACACCTCTGCGCGCCCCTCTATGCCTGTGGCTTCGAGGATATCATTGATCTGCCTTATGAAAGTGTCTATACGCTCCTTATCGGCCTTCTGGTCGATCTCCAGGTCATGCACTATGTCCTGGTACTCCAGCTCGCAACGATATTTGAAGGCGAGGTTCTCGAGGTCACTCTTGATGTCGAAGAGCCCCAGGCGGTTCGCCAGCGGGGCATAGAAGTAGTCGGTCTCGCCGGCGATCTTCATCTGCTTGTCGGGACGCATGCTCGCCAGCGTGCGCATGTTGTGGAGCCTGTCGGCCAGCTTGATGAGCAGCGCGCGTATGTCGTAGTGCATGGAGTCCAGCAGCTGCTTGAAGTTGTCGACCTGCTTGGACTTCATGTAGGTGTCTTTCTTCTTCTTTGTGACCACGTCCACGAGGAAGGCCACATCTCCTCCGAAAAGCGCCTCTATCTCGCTTATCTCATGGTCAGTGTCCTCTACTACATCGTGCAGGAAGGCGCACATGACGCTGTGAAGGTCGAGCTTGAGCTCTTCTGCTGCGATGAGGGCCACCGCGATGGGGTGGATAATGTAGGGGTGGCCTGATTTGCGTTTCTGGTCCTTGTGGGCCTCGTATGCAAACTCATAAGCCTTCTTCAGAAGCGCCATCTCCTCTTCGGAGATGCACGGCGCCATCACGTCGAAGACGCGCTGGGCTGACTGGTGTATCTCGCTGGCGTAGTTCTCCTCCATGGCTAATATTCCTTGTGCTGTGTCTCCATGTATTCGTCGAAGAGGGCGGCGCACTCCTCCTGGCCTACCTGGCTCATGAGATCTCCCAAGCGGTCACGTCCACCGAAGATGCCGTCAAACTTGTCATCGCGAAAGCCAATGCGCCCGTTCTCGGCAATGCTGCAGCCATAGTATATCTTGTCAATGTTTGCCCACATCAGCGCGCAGAGGCACATATGGCAAGGCTCTCCCGTGGTGTAGATGGTGCATCCGCTCAGGTCGAATGTCTCCAGATGGTGGCACGCATCACGTATAGCCTCCATCTCGCCGTGGCAGGTCGGGTCATTGTTCTTGATGACCCTGTTATGTCCACGTCCAACGATCTGTCCGTCCTTCACGATCACGGATCCAAATGGGCCTCCATGGCCCTGTCTGATTCCCTCTCTGGCCTCTTCCACGGCCAGTTTCATGTATTCTAAATCTGTCATAAGACAAACTTACACAAATGCCACGTAACTTCAAACTATAGAACGCAAAAAGAACATCCCAGGCGAAAAATAATTGGTTCTACTCTTGACTCGTACCTTACGTCATGTATTATCTTTGCACATGTTAACATTCCAAGCGCTATGGAAAAGACAAAGTACAAAATCGGAGAATTCAGCAAGTTGGCACGAGTCACTGTGCGCACGCTCAGACACTATGAAGAAATAGGGCTCCTCAAACCAGATATCGTGGACATTTGGACAGGATACCGGTATTACAGTCCGGGGCAGCTGCAGAAGCTGCTGTTCATCATCCAGCTCAAGGACTTGGGATTCACGCTGTCGGAAATCGTTGACTTGTACGATGAAGATAGTCACTATCCTTCCGCGAGCGCGATTGAGAGCAAAATCAAGGATTGCGAGCGTCAGCTGGCAGATTTGCGCCGGCGCCATGCCCAACTGCAGGGAATACTCTCAGAACAAAAGAAAAGAGAAAAGATGGACACAATTTTTTTTGACACACTGCCCGCTATCATTGTTGCGAGCAACAAGACCATAATTGAGAATTACGATGCCCTTGGTATGCATCTCTGCACTGTCGTGGGTCCGGAGATGGCCCGCCTGGGCTGCGAATGTCCTGAGCCAGGCTATTGCTTCACGGTCGAGACCGCTAAGGAATACAAGGCCGAGAATTTCGAGATCGAGTATTGCGAGAAGGTCCTGAGGATGGGGCAAGACTCAGACCTCATCAAGTTCAAGCAGTTACCAGAGGTGAAAGAAGCGATCTGCATGAAGGTTTATGGTCCATACAGCAAGCTGCGTGAATCATACATCGAGCTGTTCGCAGAGATAGCGAAACGAGGATACGAGATCGCAGACGCCCCTCGCGCCTGCTATGTGGATGGTATCTGGAACCAGGAGGACCCAGAGAAATGGCTCACGATCATTCAGGTTCCAGTGAAAAAGATATAAATTGTCTTGGTCTCATTGCGATTGAGCACGTTTTTCTCCGTTCTTCCCATTCCGGTGCGCTTTTTATGTGTTTAAATCGCACCGTGGATTTCGGGGTGGTGACTCAATCTGATAATGCTATCTATAGTGGCCGATTCAAATAGTGTTATAACTATGTCTTGCCTCTGAAAGATCGAGGTTGAAAGAGGATGTGAACATAATTTTAACATGTCTATGATTGACTATATTTGAATACACCTCAGCATATTAGTCTGAGATCGGCAAATATATTTCCGTGTTGTGCAATTGACATGCATCACATCAGAATTTAGCCAAACGTCACATCAAAATTTAGCCAAATACCACATTTGCGTGCCAAT
>JAKSJL010000023.1 GCA_024398295.1 Bacteroidales bacterium | reverse complement strand
TGGGTGCTATCCAGGGTCTTCTCCTTGCTCAGTATGAGGTTCTCCGTGAGAACGGACACACTCCATCAGAGGCATTCAACGAGACCGTTGAGGAGCTTACCCAGTCACTCATGCCTCTCTTCGCTGCGAAGGGTATGGACTGGATGTACGCAAACTGCTCGACCACAGCTCAGCGTGGTGCTCTTGACTGGATGGGACCATTCCACGATGCTTGCAAGCCTGTAGTCGAGAAGCTCTACGCTTCAGTGAAGAGCGGAAATGAGGCTCAGATCTCCATCGATGCGAACTCTAAGCCTGACTATCGCGTAGGTCTTGAGGCAGAGCTCAAGGCTCTCCACGACAGCGAGATGTGGCGTACAGCAGAGACAGTACGTGCTCTGCGTCCTGAGAATCTTAAGAAATAATTATGGAAAAGAATCGAGTATACATCTTCGACACCACTCTCCGCGATGGAGAGCAGGTGCCGGGATGTCAGCTTAATACTGTCGAGAAGATCCAGGTCGCAAAGGCACTGGAGGAGCTCGGCGTGGATGTCATCGAGGCAGGTTTCCCTATCTCCAGCCCGGGTGACTTCAACTCAGTGGTGGAGATATCCAAGGCCGTCACATGGCCTACCATCTGCGCCCTCTCAAGAGCGGTCCAGAAGGATATTGACGCTGCTGTAGAGGCACTCAAGTATGCGAAGAGAAAGAGAATCCACACTGGTATCGGCACATCCGACTCCCACATCCGCTATAAGTTCAACTCCACCAGGGAGGAGATCATAGAGCGTGCAGTGAGGGCTGTGAAGTATGCTCGTCAGTTCGTTGATGAGGTGGAGTTCTATGCGGAGGATGCAGGCCGTACCGAGAACGAGTATCTCGCTCAGGTGGTTGAGGCTGTCATCAAGGCCGGTGCCACAGTCATCAACATCCCTGATACCACAGGCTACTGCCTTCCTGCCGAGTATGGCTCGAAGATCAAGTACCTCATGGATCATGTCGATGGCATAGACAATGCCATCATCTCCACCCATTGCCACAATGACCTCGGCATGGCCACGGCAAATACCATGGCCGGCCTTCTCAATGGAGCCCGTCAGTGTGAGGTGACCATAAACGGCGTAGGCGAGCGCGCAGGTAACACCGCGCTCGAGGAGATCGCCATGATCCTCAAGTGTCACAATGATATCGAGCTCCACACAAACATAAACACCACGAAGATCGCTCCTATGAGCCGCATGGTGTCAAGCCTCATGAACATGCCTGTCCAGGCAAACAAGGCTATTGTGGGAAGGAATGCATTTGCACACTCTTCAGGTATCCACCAGGATGGCGTGCTCAAGGAGGTTTCTACCTACGAGATCATTGACCCTAAGGATGTCGGTATAGACGATAACAGCATCATCCTTACCGCCAGAAGCGGCCACGCTGCGCTCAAGTTCAGGCTTGAGACTCTGGGCATCAAGATGAGTGAGGATAAGCTCGACGCATTCTACAAGGAGTTCCTCAAGCTCGCGGACCAGAAGAAGCAGGTGAACGACGACGACCTTCTCGTGCTCGTCGGCGCAGAGCGTGCTGAGACTGCCCACGTGAAGCTTGATTACCTTCAGGTGACTGCCGGAAAGGGCATGAAGCCAGTGGCAAGTGTAGGCCTTGACCTCTCAGGCGAGAAGTTTGAGGCTGCCGCTACCGGAAACGGCCCTGTGGATGCTGCCATAAATGCTGTCAAGTGCATCATCAAGAGGCACATGACCATCAAGGAATTCACCATCCAGAACATCACCAAGGGCTCTGACGATGTCGGTAAGGTGCATATGCAGGTTGAGCATGAGGGCCATGTATACTATGGCTTCGGAGCAAACACAGACATCATCACCGCTTCAGTCGAGGCATTCATCGACTGTATCAATAAATTCAAGAATTAATGAACACACTTTTTGACAAGATCTGGGATTCGCACGTTGTCTCGCTCATCGAGGACGGCCCTACCCAGTTATATATCGACAGACTTTACTGCCATGAGGTGACGAGTCCTCAGGCATTCGACGGTCTCAGAGCCAGAGGTATCAAGTGCCTTCGCCCTGAGAAGATCTTCTGCATGCCTGACCATAACACTCCTACCCACGACCAGGACAAGCCTATCGAGGACCCTGTAGGCAAGAAGCAGGTGGACGCGCTTGCAGCAAATGCTGCCGAGTTCGGCCTGAAGCATTTCGCCATGGGTACACATGACAATTGTATCATCCATGTCGTGGGTCCTGAGAAGGGTCTTTCACTTCCAGGAATGACCATCGTATGCGGTGACTCGCATACTTCCACCCATGGTGCCATGGGTGCCGTAGCATTCGGTATTGGAACTTCAGAAGTGGAGATGGTGCTTGCAAGCCAGTGTATCCTTCAGCAGAAGCCGAAGAGCATGAGCATCAGGATCGAAGGCGAGCTGCGCCCAGGCGTCACAGCCAAGGACATTGCCCTTTATCTCATGATGAAGCTCACCACCAGCGGCGCCACGGGCTATTTCGTGGAGTATCGCGGTTCGGCTGTGAAGGCCCTCAGCATGGAAGGCCGCCTCACGCTCTGCAACCTCTCTATCGAGATGGGTGCGCGTGGAGGCTTCGTTGCCCCTGATGAGACTACCTTCGAGTATATCAAGGGTCGCGAGTACGCGCCTAAGGGTGAGGACTGGGACAATGCTGTGGCTTACTGGAAGACCCTCTACAGCGGCGATGATGCAGTCTTCGACTGCGAGGTTGTCTATGATGCGGCCGACATCACACCTATGATTACATATGGAACAAACCCTGGTATGGGCATGCCTATCGATGGTTCCATTCCGATGGATACAGCTCAGAAGGCCCTCGACTACATGGGTCTTGAGGCCGGCGAGAAGCTGCTCGGACATCCAGTGGACTATGTCTTCCTCGGTGCATGTACAAATGGCCGTATCGAGGACTTCAGGGCGTTCACGTCAGTGGTTCGTGGCCACCAGAAGGCAGAGGGCGTGACCGCATGGCTCGTCCCAGGCTCGTGGATGGTCTATGACCAGATCAAGGAGGAAGGCCTCGACAAGGAGCTCGAGGCTGCGGGATTTGCTATCCGTCAGCCTGGCTGCTCGGCATGTCTTGCGATGAACGACGACAAGATTCCTGCAGGCAAGTACTCTGTCTCTACCTCGAACAGAAACTTCGAGGGACGCCAGGGACCTGGCTCACGTACCTTCCTTGCCAGCCCTCTCACTGCAGCTGCCGCTGCCATCACAGGTAAAGTTACAGACCCTAGAGAATTCATCCAGTAATGAAAGCGAAGTTCAATATCATAGAAAGTACATGTATCCCACTCCCATTGGAGAATGTGGATACAGACCAGATCATCCCAGCCAGATTCCTCAAGGCTACCACCAGAGACGAGAAGTTCTTCGGTGACAACCTCTTCTGTGACTGGCGTTACGACAAGGATGGACAGGCTAAGAAGGATTTCGTGTTCAACCAGCCTGACTTCTGTGCGGCTCCTGCTGAGGGTGTGCACCAGATACTTGTGGCAGGCAAGAACTTCGGTTCAGGCTCAAGCCGCGAGCATGCAGCGTGGGCTATCGCTGGATATGGATTCCGTGTGGTAATCTCAAGTTTCTTCGCTGATATCCACAAGAACAACGAGCTGAACAACTTCGTCCTTCCAGTGGTGGTTTCAGAGGATTTCCTTGCTGAACTCTTCTCTACCATCGCATCTGACCCTCAGATGAAGGTGAAGGTAGATGTACCTGCCCAGACAGTGACAAATACAGTCACAGGTCGTGAGGAGCATTTCGACATAAACGGCTATAAGAAGTATTGCCTTATGAATGCCCTCGACGACATCGATTACCTACTCGAACAGAAAACAAAAATAGAAGCCTTTGAATCGACCAGATAATCTGCCCATTGAGATAATGGACACCACTCTCCGTGATGGAGAGCAGACTGCGGGAGTATCCTTCAACGACGAGGAGAAGCTTGCCATTGCCAAGCTCCTCCTCGATGAGCTGAAGGTAAACCGCATTGAGGCTGCTTCTGCGAGGGTGTCCAAGGGCGAGCTGAACGCTTTCTCGAAGATCTGCGCATGGGCATCCGAGGCCGGCTATCTCGACAGGGTCGAGGCGCTGGGCTTCGTTGACGATGGAGTGAGCGTAGACTGGATCTACAATGCAGGCGGAAGAGTGCTTAACCTTCTGTCCAAGGGTTCGCTGCGTCATGTCACCACCCAGCTCAGGAAGACTCCAGAGCAGCATTGGGCTGACATAAAGGGCGTGGTGGAAAAGGCGAAGGCGAAGGGGATGCTCGTGAACCTTTACCTGGAGGACTGGTCAAACGGCATGATTGACTCGCCGGAGTATGTCTTCGGCATGATGGATGCCCTGAAAGGCATCGGTATCGACCGTTTCATGCTCCCAGATACATTGGGAGTGCTTCATCCTCAGCAGACTTACCATTTCTGCAAGGAGATGGTGAACCGCTACCCAGGCGTTCGCTTCGACTTCCATGGCCACAATGATTACGACCTCGCGGTGGCGAACACCATGGGCGCTGTGGAAGCTGGCGTGACCGGTATCCATGTCACTGTCAATGGTCTCGGCGAGCGTACAGGAAACACTCCTGTAGCCTCCATCGTGGGATGTCTCAATGATAAGCTCCCAGTGCCAAACACCATAGTTGAGGCTGCTCTGGCCGATGTCTGTGGATATGTGGCGGGCCTTTCCGGCATCAGGATTCCTGAGAACAGGCCGATCGTGGGCGACGCGGTGTTCACCCAGAGCGCCGGCGTGCACGCTGACGGCGACTCGAAAGGAGGTCTCTACGAGAACGCCCTCCTTCCTGAGCGCTTCGGCCGCGTGCGCAAGTACGCTCTCGGAAAGACAAGTGGCAAGGCGAACATAGAGAAGAACCTCGAGGAGCTCGGAATCAAGCTTACTCCTGCCCAGGTCAAGCTCGTGACCCAGAGGGTCGTGGAGCTAGGCGACAAGAAGGAAGCCGTTACTACTGAGGACCTTCCATTCATTATTTCAGATGTTCTGAAAGGAGAATTCTCCGCAGGGGAAGACAAGATCAGGGTGGTCAACTATAGCCTTCAGCTCACTCGAAGCATGAAGCCAGTAGCTACCATCCGCATCAGCATTGACGGTCAGGAGTATGAGGAAGTGGCATCCGGAGCGGGACAGTACGACGCCTTCATGAAGGCTCTGTGGAAAGTATACGACAAGCTGGGCAAGCAGCATCCGAAACTTACTGACTATGCAGTCAGCATCCCTCCGGGAGGAAAGACGGATGCATTGGTGCAGACTGTCATCACATGGGATAACCAAGGCTCGGAATTCAAGACCAGGGGTCTTGACGCCGACCAGACAGAAGCGGCCATCAAGGCCACATTCAAGATGTTGAATCTGATAGAAAAACAATATAGTCATGAAACTCAAAATAGCTAAGCTCCCAGGAGACGGCATCGGTCCTGAAGTTGTGGAGCAGGCCGTAAAGGCCGTAGACGCAGTGGCAAAGAAGTTTGGCCACGAGGTAGAGTACACATTCGGTTACGTGGGAGCATGTGCCATCGACAGGACTGGCTCAGCGTTCCCAGAGGAGACCTTCAAGGTGTGCATGGATGCAGACGCAGTGCTTTTCGGTGCTGTAGGTGATCCTAAGTATGACAATGATCCTACTGCCAAGGTTCGTCCTGAGACTGGCCTTCTCGCCATGAGAAAACAGCTCGGTCTCTTCTCAAATCTTCGCCCTGTGGAGACCTTTAAGAGCCTTGTGCACAAGAGCCCGCTCAAGGAAGAGCTCGTGGATGGAGCTGATTTCCTCTGCGTGCGTGAGCTCACCGGCGGTATGTACTTTGGCGAGAAGGGTCGTCGCGACAACGGAGACACAGCCTTTGACACAAATCTCTACCATCGTTTCGAGGTGGAGCGTATCCTCAAGCAGGCTTATGAGTTCGCGAGACTTCGTCGCAAGCATCTCACCGTGGTCGACAAGGCCAATGTCCTCGAGTCATCAAGGCTCTGGAGACAGGTTGCCCAGGAGATGGCTCCTCAGTATCCAGATGTGACCACTGATTATATGTATGTGGACAATGCAGCCATGAAGCTCATCACCGGTCCTAAGTTCTTCGACGTGCTTGTCACCGAGAACACTTTCGGAGATATCCTCACCGATGAGGCAAGCTGCGTTTCAGGCTCTATGGGACTCCTCGCTTCAGCATCCCTGGGTGAGCACACAGGTGTGTTCGAGCCTATCCATGGCTCATATCCTCAGGCAGCGGGAAAGAATATCGCAAACCCTCTCGCTACCATACTCTCAGCAGCCATGATGTTTGAGTATGCTTTCGGTCTCATGGAGGAAGGAAAGGCCATCAGAAAGGCTGTAGCTGATTCTATTGACGCCGAGTATGTTACCGAGGACCTCGCAAATGGAGGCAAGGCTTATTCAACCTCTGAGGTAGGTGACTGGGTTGCGAACAGGATCGCTGAGTGCTAGTTATCAGAATTGTCGGACGCTTAATACTATAATATTATGCAAAATCTTGATTGGGGAAACCTCGGATTTGAGGTCAGAAGGACAAATGCTGTCATCGTCAGCAAGTTCAAGGATGGAAAGTGGTCTGAGCCAGAGGTGTGCAAGGACCTTGATATAACTCTCAATGTCTATGCAGGTGTCCTGCATTACTCAAACTCATGCTTCGAGGGCCTCAAGGCCTTCAGAGGTGCAGATGGAAAGGTACGTCTTTTCCGTCCAGATGAGAATGCGAAGCGAATGGCACGTGCTGGACAGTTCCTCGACATGGCCTATCCTTCAGAGGAGATGTTCGTGAAGATGTGCCTTATGTGCGTGAAGGAGAATCTCGACTTCCTTCCTCCATACGGATACAATGCTTCCATGTACCTTCGTCCACTGCTTATCGGCTCAAACCCTCAGCTGAACCTTCTCACCTCCACTGAGGTGACCTTCATCGTGATGGGTAACCCTGTAGGCAGCTACTCAGGTGCAGCTGCGCTCACCTCTGTGAATGCAGTCATCTGCCGCGACTATGACCGTGCAGCTCCGAATGGAACCGGAAGCTACAAGCTTTCAGCAAATTACGCTCCTTCTTTCAGAGCGTACAACCTTGCTCATGCAGCAGGCTACAAGGAGCTTCTTTTCCTTGATTCTGCTACACATACAAAGATCGATGAGTTCGGCTCATCGAACTTCTTCGGCATCAAGGGCGACTCATATATCACCCCTCTGTCAAACAGCGTGCTTCCTTCCATCACGAACAAGTCCCTTCAGACCATCGCTGAGGACTTCGGCCTGAAGGTGGAGAAGAGAGCTATACCTCTCGAGGAGCTTCCTGAGCTTGAGGAGGTCAATGCTTGTGGTACAGCCGTAGTCATCACTCCTATCTGGAACATCGTGGACAAGCCATTCATCCAGTCAGAGGAGATCACCGCTGACTATAAGTATGCAGAACCTGGCGTATGTGGCGTCACAAGTGCGAAGCTTTACAAGCAGATTCGCGCCATCCAGGATGGTCTCGAGGCCGATATCCATAATTGGTGTGTAGAGCTCTAGGAAATGAAGGTATTCAGTGAAGAATTGGTAGCAGAGGCATGTCGCGTAAACAGCGTCGCTGACCTTTCAAATGCTACTATCGGCGAAGTTCTTCTGGTCGCTCAGTGGCTGGAGAACAAGACTGGCATCCCTTTCATCCGTATGGACCAGGGATCGCCGGGCTTGCCTATCAATAAGTATGGCGTGGAGGCCGAGAAGCGCGCGCTTGATGCGGGACTTGGCTCCCAGTATCCTGCAGCAGCCGGTGTCAAGGAACTCAAGGATGCAGCGTCAGAGTTTGTCAAGGCATTCATCAATGTAGACATCTCTCCTCGTAGCTGTGTGCCTACGACTGGCTCCGTGGCTGGTTCTTTCGGCTCATTCATAGCCTGTACACAGAGAATCCCTGGAAAGGACAAGGTGCTTTTCATTGACCCTGGGTTCCCTATCCAGAAATCTCAGCTCAGGGTGCTTGGTGTGGACTGGAGATCATTTGACATCTACCCTTACCGTGGCGCGGAGAAGCTTCGTCCCGTACTCGAGGAGGAATTCTCGAAGGGCGATATAGCCGCCATCATCTATTCAAACCCAAACAACCCAGCGTGGATCTGTCTTGAGGAGGATGAGCTTCAGGTTATAGGCGAGCTCGCTACGAAGTACGATGTCATCGTGATGGAGGATCTGGCTTACTTCTGCATGGATTACAGAAGGGATCTTGGTCATCCATACGAGGCTCCATACCTTCCTACGGTAGCGCGCTACACAGACAACTATATTCTCATGCTCTCCGCTTCGAAGATCTTCAGCTATGCCGGACAGCGCATCGCGCTTACCTGCATAAGCGACAAGCTCTACGAGAAGCAGTATCCTGCCCTTGCGCAGAGGTATCTCGACGCAGGTGTGTTCGGCGTGACCCTCACGGCGTCTATCCTCTATATGATCACCAGTGGCTGCACGGCTACCACCCAGTATGCCTATGCAGAGATGCTCAGGCTGTCATGTGAAGGAAAGATCAACTTCGTGGAGGATACCAGAGAGTACGCAGTCCGTGCGGAGAAGATGAAGGAGATCTTCTGCAGACATGGATTCCATGTGGTATACGACAGGGATGTCACCCAGGATGTGGGCGACGGATTCTTCTATACTCTTGGATATGGAGACCTGTCAGGCGAGGAACTGGTGGTCGAGCTCATGTACTATGGAGTGAGCAGCATCAGTCTCAGCACTACCGGCAGCCTCAATGGAGGCGTACGTGCGTGCACCAGCCGCATGAGAAACGAGCTCTATCCAGTCCTTGAGGAAAGGATGGCGGAGTTTGAGCGAGATCATTGTAAAAATAGATAAAGAATTGACTCAGATATGATTACATTGCTTATAAGTATGGCATTGCTCGTGCTGGGCTACATCTTCTATGGTGGCCTGTGCGACAAGGTCTTCGCTCCGGATTCGGCAGCATTGACCCCTGCCCATTCGAAGAAAGACGGCATCGACTTCATGCCTATGCCTACATGGAAGGTGTTCATGATCCAGTTCCTGAACATCGCAGGAACCGGCCCTATCTTCGGCGCCATCCTTGGTGCCAAGTTCGGACCATCGTGCTACCTGTGGATAGTGCTTGGCTGCATCTTTGGCGGCGCTATGCATGACTATTTCAGTGGCATGCTTTCCATCAAGCATGGTGGAGCGGGACTGCCCGATATCATTGGCGAGTACCTCGGAAAGACGACAAAGAATGTGATGCTCGTCTTCTCTGTGGTCATGCTGATGCTGGTGGGTGCTGTGTTTGTATACAGCCCTGCGATCATCCTTGGTGACCTTGCTGGCGACGGCTCTTCGAAGGCTGTACTCATCTGGGTCTTCATCGTGCTGGCTTACTATATCGTGGCGACGCTTGTCCCTATCGACAAGATAATTGGCAAGATTTATCCGCTCTTCGCGGTGGCACTCATCTTCATGGCAGTGTCGCTGTTCATCTGCCTCCTCGTGAAGTGGCCTGCAGGCGTCCCAGAGGTTTGGGATGGCCTCCAGAACCGCACACCTCAGGCGGGAGCGATCTTCCCTTGCCTTTTCATCTCCATCGCCTGTGGCGCCATCAGTGGCTTCCATGCCACACAGTCGCCGCTCATGGCTAGGTGCATCAAGAACGAGAACCTCGGCAAGAAAGTATACTATGGATCAATGATCACGGAAGGCCTCATCGCCCTTATCTGGGCAGCTGTTTCGTCGTATTTCTTCTATGCTGGAGGAAACGTGGAGATGGGTGCCGAAGGCGTGTCGTCGGCTCCGGCAGTGGTAACCACAGTATCCAAGCATTGGCTTGGCGCGTTCGGTAGCGTGCTCGCGATGCTCGGCGTGGTCGCAGCTCCTATCACCAGCGGTGATACCGCGCTGCGCTCAGCCCGCCTAATCGTCGCTGACGCATTCAAGATCGACCAGACTCCTATCGCGAAGAGACTCATTGTGGCTGTGCCTATCTTCATTGTGACAGGTCTGCTGCTCTGGTTCAATGTAGCCGATGCGTCAGGATTCGACATCATCTGGAGGTATTTCGGATGGGCAAATCAGACCCTCTCTGTATTTACCCTCTGGGCTATCACCTCTTATCTTTACCAGCATCGTCGCGGCTTCTATTACCTGATGTCGCTCATCCCTGCAGTCTTCATGACCGCAGTCTGCACATCATTCATCTGTACCGCGAAGATCGGTTTCAACATGCCTCAGTCTACGATCCCTTACGTAGCAGGCTTTGCTGCACTTTCAGCTCTCGTACTGTTTGTCGTGCTTTCACGCAAGCTGAAGAGAACAGAATAGAACATTAAAAACTTAACAAATAGATATTTAAATGGATAATTTTACACAGAAGTATGTGGACTCATTCATGGCTGAGCTTATCGCCAAGAACCCAGGAGAGGTAGAGTTCCACCAGGCAGTTCGCGAAGTTGTGGAGAGCGTTGCTCCATACGTCATGGCATACCCTCACCTCATGGACCTTAAGATCCTTGAGCGTATGGTAGAGCCTGAGCGTGTCATCATGTTCCGCGTGCCTTGGACGGACGATAGGGGAGAGATTCACGTTAATCGTGGCTTCCGAGTACAGATGAACAGTGCCATTGGACCATATAAGGGTGGCATCCGCTTCCACTCAAGCGTGAACCTCAGCATCATGAAGTTCCTTGCCTTCGAGCAGACCTTCAAGAACAGCCTCACCACACTCCCTATGGGTGGTGGAAAGGGTGGCTCCGACTTCAGCCCTCGCGGCAAGTCAGACGCAGAAGTCATGAGATTCTGCCAGAGCTTCATGACAGAGCTCCAGCGTCACATCGGCCCTGATACCGACGTTCCAGCAGGTGATATCGGTGTAGGCGGACGTGAGGTAGGCTTCATGTTCGGTCAGTACAAGCGCCTTCGTGACGAGTTCACAGGCACCATGACCGGCAAGGGCCAGGCATGGGGCGGTTCGCTCATGCGTCCAGAGGCTACTGGCTATGGCGTATGCTATTTCGCCCAGGCTATGCTCGCTACCAAGGGCAAGTCATTCGAGGGTCAGACTGTGCTTGTATCAGGTTCAGGAAATGTGGCACAGTACGCTGCCCAGAAGGCTATGAGACTCGGCGCAAAGGTGGTAAGCCTTTCAGACTCAAATGGTTCTATCTATGATCCGGAAGGTCTTAACGAGGAGAAGCTCGCATATGTATTCGAGCTCAAGAACATGCGTCGTGGCCGTATCAAGGAGTATGTGACCAAGTACCCACAGGCTCAGTACCTCGAGGGTCAGAGACCTTGGAGCATCCCTTGCGACATCGCCCTTCCATGTGCTACACAGAATGAGATCGAGGCTGCAGACGCTGAGATGCTTGTAAAGAATGGATGCTACTGTATCGCAGAGGGTGCGAACATGCCTACTACTCCAGAGGCTATCGCCATCATCCAGGGTGCGAAGCTCCTCTACTCTCCAGGCAAGGCGTCAAATGCCGGCGGCGTAGCTACTTCTGGTCTTGAGATGTCCCAGAACTCAATGCGTCTCAAGTGGACAGCCGAGGAGGTCGATGAGAAGCTCCACGGAATCATGCTTGATATCCACGCAGCCTGCCTCAAGTATGGTACTGAGGAGGATGGATATGTAAACTACGTCAAGGGTGCGAACATTGCTGGCTTCATCAAGGTGGCCAATGCAATGGTTGAGCAGGGCCTTGTATAACAAACAATAAACGATGTCAGTACAGCAGCAAAGTCTCGACTACAGCATGCTCATGAGAAGGAAGATCGCGAAGATCCTTCTCGTGTGCTCAAACTACGATAAGTTCGCCCTCGAGGAAGATGGACACATCGAGGCTCAGATCGCGCGTGAATACGCCGAGCTCAGCCTTTCGAATCCACCTTCCATCGTAAGGGCAGAAAGCCCGGAGGAGGCGGTCTTCTTCCTGGCTCAGGGTGATCAGTTCGACCTGGTCATCACTATGTACAATGCTGGAACGGAGGATGTGTTCACTTTCTCAAGAAAGGTCAAGGAATACTCTCCAGAGACTCCTGTTGTACTGCTCACATCGTTTTCAAGGGAGGTTTACAGAAACCTCGAGTCGAGGGATACCTCGGACATAGACTACATCTTCTGCTGGAACAACTCCACGGACCTCATCATTGCCATAATCAAGCTCGTGGAGGACAAGGCAAATGCCGAGCATGATATCCTGGAGTGCGGTGTACGCGCGATCCTTCTGGTGGAAGACTCTGTGCGTTACTACTCGACCTACCTTCCGCTTCTTTACAAGCTTGCCCTTCAGCAGAACATAGAGTCCATCAAGGACGCGCTGAACGAGCGTCAGCAGATACTTCGTAAACGCTCTCGTCCAAAGATCCTCATGGCCACGAACTATGAGGATGCCGTAGAGCTATATGGTAAGTACAAGTCAAACATGCTCGGAGTCATCTCTGACGTAGGTTTCGTGCTTCATAAGGGTGATCCGTCAAACACAGAGAAGAGCGATGCCGGAGTAGAGCTCTGCCGTCTTATCCGTGAGGACAACCCTACCATGCCTTTCCTCATGCAGTCATCGCAGGAGAGCATGCGTGAGGTGGCCAAGGAACTGGGCGTAGGATTCGTGGTCAAGACCTCGAAGACCCTCACACATGAGGTGGCGGAATATATCGGCCGTGAGTTCGGCTTCGGAGACTTCGTGGTGACTGACCCGGCTACCGGTGAGGTGCTGGAACGTGCCGCTGACCTCTGTGAGTTCGAGAAGATACTCGGAAACATCCCTCTGGACATCTACAAGAGGCTTGCGGACAACAACTATATCTCCCGCTGGCTCTTTGCACGAGGCCTTTTTCCTATAGCGAACTATCTTAAGCCTATCCAGGTGAATTCGCTTGAGGATGCCTTCAAGTTCAGGGGAGAGACAGTCAGACAGATTCACGACTACCGTATCCATCAGGCTCTGGGTGTGGTGGCTGCCTTCAATCCTGATTCATTCAACGATGCCATCTGGTTCTCCAGACTGGGCAACGGATCGCTTGGAGGAAAGGCTCGTGGCCTTGCCTTCCTGAACAGCATCCTTCAGAAATATAATCTCTACGACAAGTGGGAGAATGTACGCGTGCTTATCCCACGCACACTTGTCATCACTACTGAGTACTTCGACAAGTTCATTCTCGAGAATGGTCTCCAGTATGTGATCAACTCAGACATCTCAGACGAGGACATGCTCTCTGAGTTTGTATCGTCCACCCTTCCTGCAGACCTCATAAAGGCTCTCAAAGTGTTTATCCACCACATGAAGAAGCCTCTCGCGGTGAGATCTTCCTCAAAGCTGGAAGATTCTTATTATCAGCCATTTGCTGGTGTCTATTCGACCATCATGGTACCTCATGTGGACGACGAGGACCAGCAGCTCCGCCTTCTCTCGAAGGCTATCAAGAGCGTATATGCATCTGTCTTCTTCGCAGCCTCCAGAAGCTATATCGCCGCCAGCGCGAACGTTATCTCGGAGGAGAAGATGGCGGTTGTGCTGCAGGAGATATGCGGTCACGAGGAGCAGGGCTTCTTCTTCCCTACACTTTCGGGAGTGGCTAGGTCATTCAACTTCTATCCTGTGGGCTTCGAGAAAGCAGAGGAAGGTATCTGCAAGGTGGCCTTCGGACTCGGAAAGGCCGTCGTGGACGGCGATCAGGTGCTCAGGTTCTCGCCTAAGTACCCTAAGCATGTGCTTCAGACCTCTACTCCAGACCTGACCATGAGGGAGACCCAGCAGTATATGTATGCGCTGAACCTCAGGCCAGACAAGTTCAAGACTTCTGTCAATGATTCCATAAACCTCGAGCGCATTGCCATCTCGGACTGCGAGAAGTTCAACTCATTCAAGAAGGTAGTCTCTACCTTCGACTATGAGAACCAGCGCATCGTGGACTCTCCATACCCTGTGGGTCCTAAGTTTGTGACCTTTGCCCACATGCTCAAGTATAAGACATTCCCACTGGCAGAGATCGTCGAGGATCTCCTGGAAATGGCCCAGCAGGAGATGAAGTGTGGCGTGGAGATCGAGTTCGCGGCAAATCTGGACAGGGCAGAGGGCCTTCATTCCATCTTCCACGTGCTTCAGGTGCGTCCTATCTCCCTCGATACAAGCGCTTCTGAGGTGGATTGGAAGACTATTGACACCGACTCTGCCATCCTCTCATCCAGAAGTGCCCTCGGTATCGGCTGGATCAATGATGTCACTGATATTGTCTACCTGAAAAAGGATGCATTCTCTATCCTGAAGACAGTGCAGATGGCACAGGAGATCAGCGACATAAACGCGAAGATGCTCGCCGAGAAGAGAAACTATGTCCTCATCGGTTACGGCAGGTGGGGCTCGAGCATCCCGTCTCTCGGAGTGCCGGTCAAGTGGGCGGACATCTCCGAGGCCAAGGCGATAGTGGAGTGCTGCCTGGAGAACTTCAGGGTGGATCCTTCACAGGGTTCCCATTTCTTCCAGAACCTGACTTCCTTCAATGTGGGTTATGTCAATGTAAACCCATACACTTCGAGGGAAGACTGCATAGATTTCGATGCTCTCGATGCCATGCCGGCAGTCTCCGAGACTGAGTTCGTACGACAGGTACGCTTCGAGAAAGCTCTAAAGGTCTGTGTGGATGGTAAGCAGAACAGGGCTGTGATAATGTCAGATAAATAACTGATAACCAATATATTGTGAGAAAATTACTATTTCTTGTCCCTCTTGTGATGTGCTTCATCGCAGGGGGATTTTCAGCTCGTGCTCAGCGTACCATAGCCATAAGCACGAAGAATACCTCCATGATTCTGAGTGTGGACAAGTCGGGATCGCTTGACTTCCAGGCTTATGGAAAACGCATAGAGAGGGCTGGCGTCTTTGATGCATTTGTTCCAAATGATGACCACCATCTGAACATGCGTGTACCGGCATATACCACCCGGGGAGGCGACTACATCGGCGCGCCTGCGCTCTCTGTCATGCACGCCGATGGCGGCATGAACACCGAGCTGCGCTACGTATCCCATGAGACTGTGAAGGGTGAGGGCGTGGAGAAGACCACCATTATCCTTCATGACACCATGCAGCCTCTGGAGGTCAGGCTGGTCTATGTCGCGTACCAGGATGAGGATGTCATCGAGTCGCATAGCGAGATTGTGAACCTCGGAAAGAAGGAGATTGTCCTCACCGACTACTTCTCATCTTCAGTGATGCTGAATGCCTCCAGATACCTTCTGACCCGCTTCTGGGGCTCCTGGGCGCATGAGTTCCAGGTGGAGCGCGTGCAGCTATCACATGGCGTGACCAGCATCGAGGACTACTGCGGCGTGCGTACCACTCACAAGTCGAACCCTTCGTTCGTGCTGAGCCTCGATGCGTCAGAGTTCAGCGAGACATCCGGAGAGGTGGTGGCAGGTGCCCTCAAATGGAGCGGAAACTATAAGATTGACTTCTATCGCGACGAGACCGGAAGGCTTCAGATACGTTCTGGTATAAATCCAATGTCTTCGGAGTGGCATCTCTCCAAGGGAGAGACCTTTGTCACCCCGGACATGGTCTACACTTTCTCTGCCAATGGTGCAGGGCAGGCGAGTCGAAATCTCCATGACTGGGCAAGACGCTTCGGCCTCTACGACGCTGCCGCTGTAGCGCCTACGCTCCTGAACAGCTGGGAGGGCGCATACTTTGCCTTCGACACGAAGACATTGACCGACATGATGGACGATGCCGCTTCCATCGGCCTGGAGATGTTTGTGCTCGATGATGGCTGGTTCGCGAATGGCGAATTCGCGCGAAACAGCGACAAGAGTGGCCTCGGCGACTGGCAGCTGAACACCTCCAAGATACCTGAGGGTATCTCGTATCTGGCTGATTATGCACATGCCAAGGGTTTGAAGTTCGGCATCTGGATCGAGCCTGAGATGGTGAATCCTAAGTCTGGGCTCTATCAGAAGCATCCAGACTGGGTGGTGAATGAACCGGGTAGGGATATCATCCCGCTTCGAAACCAGTACCTCCTGGACCTGTCGAACCCAGCGGTGCAGGACTTCGTGTTCGGTGTGTTTGACTCAGTGATGCAGATGGGTGACATAGACTATATCAAGTGGGACTGCAACCGCCATGTCCTGAACATGGGCTCATCTTTCCAGAAGCATCAGTCGCACTTCTATACAGCTTATACTTTAGGACTTTATAATGTGCTCGCGAGGGTACGCGAGAAGTATCCAAAGGTCATGATCCAGTCATGTTCATCAGGTGGTGGCCGTGTGGACTATGGCGTCCTCCAGTACACAAATGAGGTCTGGACCAGCGATGATACTGATGCGGCTGTACGTACCCAGATGCAGTATGGCTTCAGCCTCATCTATCCTTCCATGGTGATGGGATCACATATCTCAGCTGTCCCTAATCACCAGACACATCTCTCCACCAGCATCAAGTACAGGACAGATATCGCCTCTTCTGGCCGTCTGGGCGTAGAGCTTCAGCCTAAGCAGATGACTGCAGATGAGAAGAAGGTCGTCATGAGGGCTGTGGATGGCTACAAGTCATTCAGGGATATCATCTATCAGGGTGACCTTTATCGCCTTCAGTCTCCATACGATGGTCCCGACACCGCGAATCTGTATGTGTCCAAGGACAAGAAGCGCGCGGTGCTCTTTGTGTATCACACCGAGTATGTGCTGAAGGGCTTCATGCCTCAGATCAGGCTTCAGGGCCTTCAGGATGGTGCTTCTTACAAGGTCACAGAGCTGAACTGTACAAAATCTGTCTTCTGGGGCAATGGCAAGTCATTCGACAGTGACTACCTCCAGAGCTTCGGCATGAACCTGAAACTTCGTGATACATACTCCAGCGCAGTCTTCCTCCTGGAGATGGACAATCAGTAGTGTTTTTTCATTATATTTGTTTTCATGAAAAGAATTACACTCATATTCGCCCTTGTGGTGCTGAGCCTCACGAGTCAGGCTCAGGAAGTGAACGTCGGCTCCTTCAACATACGTCTTCTCACAGATGCCGACACTCCGCACAATGATCATTGGAGTCAGCGCAGAGACATGGTGTGCGATCTCATTGCCTTCATGGACTTCGACGCTTTCGGAGCCCAGGAAGTGACTAACCCTCAGCTGGTTGACATGATGGAGCGACTCCCTGACTACTCATATGTGGGAGTGGGGCGCGACGATGGCGCTACCGCTGGTGAGTACAGCCCGGTTTTCTATAACTCGAAGCGTTTCGTGCCTCTTAAGAGCGGCACGTTCTGGCTCAGCGAGACCCCGGATGAGGTGTCTTATGGCTGGGATGCAGTGTGCCGACGCGTGTGCAGCTATGTCCTTCTGAAGGACAAGCAGACCAAGCGCCAGTTCTGGTTCTTCAACTGTCACCTTGACCATAAGGGAGTGGTAGCCCGCCGCGAGAGCGTCAAGCTCATGCTCGAGAAGATCCATGAGCTTGCAGGCGACCGCGCAAATGTGGTGGTGACTGGCGACTTCAATGTAAACCAGTTCAGCGAGGCTTACGAGACCATGCTCTCCACAGGCCGCCTGAAGGATAGCTACAAGGCCGCGGAGAAGCGTTTCGCTCCGGGTGGCACCTTCAACGGCTGGGATGCGGCGAACTACTCGCCTTCGCGCATTGACCATATCTTCGTGAGCTCAGACGCGCAGGTAAGGCGCTACGGCGTGCTCACCTTCCACTACTGGATGGGCGAGAATGGCGCAGACGCTGTCCTGAAAGACGCCCCTTCAGAGATCAAGTCTACGAAGAGAGAGGTCCATCAGCCTAGCGACCATTATCCTATCAATGCCAGAATCATTTTCAATAGAAAGAAATAGACATGCGTAACCACATAATCACAGTGACAGCTGCATTGGTACTCTCAGTCATGGCCAATGCGAAAGATTACAAGTACTGGCAGGACCCGAACCTCTTCGAGGTGAACAGGGTTCCGATGACAGCCACCTTCCAGTCTTCGGAGGAGAGCGTCATAAGCCTTAACACCGACTGGAAATTCCAGTGGTTCGAGAGCATGGGCCAGCAGCAGGAGGACTTCTACAGGACTGATCTCGATGATTCAGCGTGGAAGCAGATGCCCGTTCCAGGCATCTGGGAGCTGAATGGCTACGGAGATCCGCTGTATGTGAATACCCCTTATGCGTGGGTATCTTTCTATAAGAACAATCCTCCTTACGTCCCAGAGGAGCATAACCATGTGGGACAGTACCGCCAGTCCTTCACCATCCCTGCTGACTGGAAGGGCCAGGATATCTTCTTCACTGTAGGCTCTGCCACCTCAAACATAAGGCTTTGGGTCAATGGTAAACTGGCAGGATATAGCCAGGACAGCAAGCTGGCAGCCAAGTTCGATATCACTAGATTCGTTAAGCCGGGTGAGGAAAATCAGTTCTCCATGGAGATAATGCGCTGGTGCGACGGTACTTACCTGGAGTGTCAGGATTTCTGGAGACTCTGTGGTATCGCCAGGGGAGCGTGGCTTTCAGCCAACCCTAAGTCGAGAATCCAGGATATCCATATTGTCGCAGACATGGACGGAGTAGTGGATATCGATGTGGAGGCTACCAAGGGCATCGCTTCTGTGAAGGCTGAGATCAAGAGCGGGGAGAAGACCATCTGGTCATGCGTGTCTCAGGTCATCAAGGGAGTCGCATCTATCGATGACTCAGTCGCTTCCCCTAGACTGTGGAGTGCTGAGGAACCGAATCTTTACACCCTCGTGGTCACCGGATGTGATGCCAAGGGCGCCGAGAAGGACTGTGGATCGCTCAAATTCGGCTTCCGTACAGTCCAGATCGTGGGCAACCAGCTGCTCGTGAACGGTCAGCCTGTCCTCATCAAGGGCGTGGACCGTCATGAGATGTCTCCATACGGAGGCTATGTGGTCACAGAGCAGGAGATGATACGCGACATCCAGATCTTCAAGGACCTCAACATAAATACCGTGCGTACCTCTCACTATCCAAATGACCCTCGCTGGTACGAGCTCTGCGATGAGTATGGTATCTATGTGTGGGACGAGGCAGATGTGGAGTCTCATGGCATGGGATACGGCCTGGAGACCCTCGCGAAGAACTCTCTCTTCAAGGCTGCGCATCTGGACAGGTTCTCAAGAATGGTCAAGCGAGACTTCAACCATCCATCCATCATCATCTGGAGCTATGGCAATGAAGCCGGAGATGGCCCGAACTTCGTTCAGGACTATGAGTGGATCAAGCAGTATGACCCAAGCAGGGCCATCGCATACGAGAGGGCAGGCAAGGAGGCTCATACCGAGATCTATTGCCCAATGTACATGACCCCTGACGGCTGCGTGAAATACCTCGAGAATCCTCATACCAAGCCTCTCATCCAGTGCGAGTATGCTCACGCGATGGGAAATTCAGTGGGTGGTCTCAAGGAGTATTGGGAGCTCGTGCGCAAGTATCCAGACTACCAGGGTGGCTGCATCTGGGACTTCGAGGACCAGGCGCTCTATAAGCCAATGGATGAGGCCGCGACAGGTACCGACCACGTCTTTGCCTTCGGTGGCGACTACAATTCTTTCGACGGCTCTGACTGTTCGTTCAACTGTAACGGAGTCATTGGCACAGACAGGACATATCACCCTCATGCATATGAGGTGGCATACCAGTATAGGAACATCCTTACTTCTGCTACGCCTGAGGAGGCTGCAGATGGCGTGGTGAACATCTACAATGAGAACTTCTTCACAACCCTTAGCGGTCATAACCTGTCGTGGTATGTGGAAGTGGATGGAGAGAAGGTCCTCTCTGGCATGACCCAGGCGCCAGCCATCCAGCCTCAGGCGACTGAGAGCTTCAGGCTTGGCTACAGGAAGCAGGATATCGAGAAGGCTTTCGGCGGCAGTATCGATGGTCATGATGTCTATCTTACTGTGGAGTACACTCTCGCCCAGAAGAAGGGACTTCTCGCTGCGGGGCATAAGGTGGCGTATGACCAGATGGAGATCTCGCGTCATGAGGGCGTGAACATGGTCTACAAACCTGCAGGCGTGCTTCCTGAACTCAAGGAAGCCATCATGCCATGCTTCGGCAGGGCACTGAATGAGAATGACCTCGGTGCGACCAAGCGCCATAAGAAGGAGCATTTCTGGCTCTATCCTGACATGAAGGTGCTCTCTTCCGAGACCATTGGAAACGAGACAGTGACAGTTTACGATGTGGCTGGCAAGGCAAAGGTGGAGATGAGGTACATCCAGCACGAGGACGGTGTGATGGAGGTGCGTGAGAAGTTCCTAAGTGTGGCTTCCAGCGCTCCAGATTACATCTTCCGCTTCGGAGTGGAGTTTGCCCTTGATGGCAGGTACGAGAACGTGGAGTTCCTCGGCGCCGGCCCTTGGGAGAACTATATTGACAGAAACAGTGCCGCCCTCTTCAGCAAGTATCGCCAGAGCGTAGGGGAGCAGTATCATTGGGGCTATGTACGCCCTCAGGAGTCGGGCACCCATACAGAACTCTCATACCTCATGCTCACAGACCATGAGGGAGATGGCGTCATGATCTGCGCGCCATGCAGGTTCAGCGCATCGGCGCTGCCTCTTTCCAGAAGGCAGCTTGACCTCACCCTCAGGGATACAGAGAATTTCCACTCCCTTGAGCTCAAGAGGACCGCGCAGCAGAACAGGACCACTTATGTCAATGTTGACCTCGTCCAGTCAGGTGTGGGAGCGACAAACTCATGGGGTGCATACCCTCTCGAGCAGCATAGGATCAAGGCGAAGGCAGGCATGGAGTTCGTATTCTTCATGGTGCCGGTAAAAACTAGATAATCAGGATTATGATCAAGAGAATTGCCAAGGCCTTCATGGCCATCTCCGCCGCACTGTGTGTGGCTTCGTGTAACCCTACAGTCCCTGACCCGCCATCTAATGGCGACAAGGAAGAGGAAAAGACTGAAGGTGATGGTACCCTCAGCCAGGGAAAGGAATATGAGGCGTATGGATACATCAGGTACACCAATGGTGAGCCTGCAGAGGGAGTCGTGGTAAGTGATGGCTTCAAGGTCACCCAGACCAAGGAAGATGGTTCATACTATCTCACCACCAGCAAGAATACCTACTATATCTACTTCTCTTATCCGGAGAATGTGAAGATCAAGAAGAACGCGGACGGAAATCCAGATTTCTACAAGCGCTATTCGAAGAAGACCAAGCAGTATGACTTCGAGCTGGAAAAGCAGGCCGTGGAGACTGAGTTTGCCCTCTTCGCGATGGCTGACCCTCAGGCACACTACGCCAAGCGCTCGCCTCAGACCACTGCCGATACAGACAGATTCAAGTCAGAGACTGTCCCTGCACTGAACAAGGAGATATCTGAACAGCCAGTTCCATGCTATGGCGTCACCCTCGGAGACATAGTCTATTCTGAGGGCTCACGTAACTCAGTGCCAGGAATGAAGACTATGAGGTCGCACTTCAAGAACGTGAACATGCCGGTCTTCCAGACCATGGGAAATCACGATTTCACATACTTCTACTCAAACAACCCATTGACGGCAGACGTGGAGAGCTCCTCTACCTATCTGAGGGCTCAGCGTGAGTTTGAGTCAGTGTTTGGACCTATCAACTTCTCGTTCAACAGAGGAAATGTCCATGTGGTCTGCATGCGTAACATCACCTATACCAGTGATACCGACGCATCCAAGTATGAGGGAAGCTTCTCAAGTGCCCAGTATTCATGGCTCAAGGCTGACCTCGCCAAGGTCCCAAAGACAAAGATGGTCATTCTCTGTGTGCATATCCCTATCGTAGGCATCACCAAGAATGAGAATGTGGAGAATGTGCTGAACCTTATCAAGCAGTATCCAAACTCCACGATTTTCAGTGGACATACACACTACAAGAGGGGAGTGCCAAACGTCCTTTCTACCGGTATGTTCGAGCACATCCACTCTGCAGTATGTGGCCAGTGGTGGTGGAGTGACATGGAGGGAGACGGATGTCCAAATGGCTATACCATCTATCGCATAGGTGAGAAAGGCATCAAGGACGAGCACTTCATGGGTGTGAATGAGGATATGAACAGCATGAATTATCAGATGCGCATCTATCGTGGTAACCTTACCACAGGTGGAAGCCATGCCAAGTTCAAGTGGCCTCATTCAAGCGGCAGACTCCTTATCAATGTGTTCAATGGAGATAGTAGATGGAAGGTGGAAGTATATGAGAATGATGTGCTTAGCGGTACTGCGACCAGCATGTCCGCCTCGAAGCAGACCTTCTCATCAGTTTCTGCAGGTTCTACTTATGACATCGATGCCAGCTCATCACAGGACTGGTGGTCGATAGGATACCATATCGGAGTGGTCGGCCGTGGACTCTCGGGCACCAGTTACTACACCGCGAATTACCATATGTACAAGTACGACATGAAGGATCCTTCCGCTTCGGTGAAGGTGGTCGCTACTGACGGATATGGAAACAAGTATACTTGCACTGAAGTAATAAGCGAGGATCTTTACTATCCTCCATATGTAAGTGCGTCCCATTAGTATGAAGATAAAGAAGATATCATTGGTCCTTTTGGTGATGCTGGTCGCTTGGCCAGTATTCGCCGTCTTCAACGAAAGAGATCTCGGACAGACTCTTTCTGTGCTCCGCTATGAACTTCAGCAGGAGGTGGTGAAGCGTACTGCTCGCCAGAGTAGGATAGATAGCAGGAATTCTCTCCAGCACAAGAGGCTGGTCGAGATGATCAAGAGCTGTAACGAGCTTTCATTGATGCTGTATTCCCAGAATCAGGACTGCTCCTTCGATATGTCCTATGCCCTGGAGGAGGTCACCAAGCAGTATGAGTCCTTCAATAGCCGTAAAGTGCCTTACGATGACATCGTGGCACGTCTGGACCTCGAGATCGAGCGCTATTCTAGACTGATCGAGTCCCTTCGTAGGCTCCCGCCACAGATTAGGGAGATAGAGGGCTTGCCAGATAGCCTCGCTTTCCACCTGGATAGCCTCGCCGAGGCAGTTCATGCAGGACATCATCATGCCCACAACGACTTCGACGAACTGGAGCATGAGGGCCACGACCATGAAGATGCATCTGTGGAGGATGTCAGGATGGTGGTGGATAGCCTCACCGCCGGAGGCCGTCAGCACACTTTCTACCTCGATGAGCAGGGACTCATTGACAGAGATTCCTGTATCTTCTACGCGAAGACATTGCTCCTCATGTACTCAGAATCCAAGGATCGCATCATCGAGGACAATGAGCATTATGAGGACGCCAGCGTCCGTATAGACGAGTCCTTCAGGTATGCCCAGGAGAGATACAAGGTTCTCCAGAAGAGTATGTTTGAGAAGGGACAGGAGAAGTATTTCACCGTCCTCAAGGGCTTCCGCCGCCAGTGGAAGCGCGTTGTTGAGGACTGCCAGAGGAAGTATAGCCGTGCACACATGGTGAACTCTCACCTCGCTACCAGCGACTGGCGTGGGCCTGCGGTGATCGGTTTTATTGGCATCCAGCTGCTTGTGATGGTGCTCGCCACCGTTCTCTCACTGCTTGTCATCATGGTGCTGCGAAAGCGCGTGGCTCGCTTCGATACTCCAGTCTTCAAGGCGCGCACTCCTGTGCTCGCGATGCTCTGCGGAGTGGTACTGTACGTCATCATCCTATCCATCTCCCGCGGTATAGTCGACAGTAACTTCTTCAGGGTTGCATCGCAGGTGATGCTTGCTTACGCGTGGCTCGTGCTGGCCATACTGCTGGCTATGCTCATCCGTAGTGATGATGAGGACATCCATGAGGCGATGAAGCTCTATACCCCTGTGATGGTGCTGGGCTTCCTCATCATGACCTTCAGAGTCATATTCATACCGAACAGCGCCCTGAACCTCATCTATCCACCTGTCCTTCTGGTTACTCTCGCATGGCAGTTCGCCATGTGTCATAGGTATGCGAAGAAAGACAGCCTTGACTCTGTCATCGGCTGGATGAACTTCGCGGTGCTTCTCATCTCTACGGTGATAGGCTGGTATGGATATATATTCTACGCCCTCCAGATCATGATCTGGTGGCTCTTCCAGGTGGCTGCGCTCGAGACTGTATTCGCTATCTCTGTGCTTCTGGGTATGTATGAGAAAGATGGTCTCAAGAAGCAGATTGCCGAGGCTAAGCAGTCCCGACAGTCCATCTCCATGCCTAAGGTCAAGAGTGGAGAGTACATCCGCGTGACGTGGTTGTTTGATTTCGCGAAGAAGGCGCTGGTGCCTGTCCTGGCTATCCTGTCCTTCCCTGCAAGCATCTGGCTGGCGCTGGAGGTGTTTGACCTCAAGGAGATATACCATAGTATCTTCTATACCACTTTCTTCGATTTTGTGGATGACAAGGGTGCTGAGATACTGAAGCTCTCACTCGCCATGATAGTCCTCACTGTAGCCCTCTACTTTGTGTTCAGCTACCTGAGCTACCTCCTGAAGGCTCTCTATCGCGACTATCGCTATAACCGCCTTCGCAAGACCAGCGGCAGAAAGGTCATACATGCCAATGAGATCAACCTTACCCTTGCGAACAATGTCATCGCGATGCTGGTATGGGGCACCTACGTCATCACCCTGTTCATACTGCTCAGGATACCTACAGGAGCTATCTCCATCGTTGCAGCCGGACTCGCTACGGGTGTCGGTCTCGCCATGAAGGATATCCTGAACAACTTCATCTATGGTATCCAGCTCATGTCCGGAAGAGTCAGGGTGGGAGACTGGATCGAGTGTGACGGTATCCGAGGTAGGGTTACTGCCATAAGCTACCAGAGCACCCAGATGGAGACAGTGGATGGAGCAGAGATCTCATTCCTGAATGCGGATCTGTTCTCGAAGAACTTCAAGAATCTCACGAAGACCGATGCCTACGAGTATGTGAAGATAGTCGTGGGCGTAAGCTATGGCACTGATATTAACACTGTCAGGGATATACTCCACAGTGCCCTTACTGAGAAGATCCAGCAGAAGGACAAGTATGGACGCGACATCGTGGACCCTGTACGCGGCATCAGCGTGGCCTTCGAGGAGTTCGGTGACAGTTCGGTGGATGTGGCTGTGAAGCAGTATGTTCTCGTCGCAGAGAGAGTGAAGTATATAGCTTCAGCCAAGGAAATCATCTACGGTACCTTGAATGAGAACAACATAGAGATACCATTCCCACAGAGGGACATCCACGTCAAGCAATAGTGAGCTTGATGACATCTTCGGTGCTCTCAAGCACCTTTACGCTCTCGTCGATCCTGTATCCGACGAGAGCTTTTACTTTCTGGCTGCGGTCTACCACCACATAGGCGCAGTCTTTCATGGCGCCTGTTATGTGAAGGTCCACCAGCAGGTCGCTGACCTTCTTCTTCCTGCCTCTCATGCCGAGAGGGGAGAGCCAGTCACCTTCCTTCCACCTTCTTATGGTGAACGGGAAATCCAATGCCTCAGCTGCCATCACGATGACTCCTTCTGGCTGCTTCAGGCTTTCAAGCCGCTTTCTGGATATGCGCTCGATGCAGATGCTGGTGCCTCCTAAAAATACGCTTCCAGGGCCTTCTACGAGCACTTCTGCTGCTGTCTCTACGAGTCTTGGCTGTACTGTGAACGAGTCGGATCCGGTCTTCAGGACGAAGCTCGCCGACTCGAAAGACTTGCCGCTGAGGGTACGGCCGCTCTCCACCAGCTCCATCAGCTTCTCAAGCGTCTGCTCGCTGAAGCCATATGGCTCCAGCAGTCTGTAGAGGACATATTTCCAATGCTTAAGTGCCCTTAGCGGCTCCCACAAGTACTCGTGCTTGCCAGCCCTCACCTGGCTTTCCGCGCTTCTGAAATAGTCCTCGGCGATGTCATCCACCTGAGCGAAGCGCTTCATGTTCTCTCCAAACGTATGTATGAATGAAGGGTTTATGGTCTTGAATACAGGGAAGACCTCATTCCTGATCCTGTTTCTCTTATACTCAGAGCAGGCATTTGTGCTGTCTTCTCTCCATGAGTATCCATGGCTGGTCATCCACTCGTGGATGTCTTCCCTGGTCCAGCCGAGCAGCGGACGCAGGATGCGCACGCCATTCTGGCTGTCTGCAGATATGCCTCTGATGCCTCTGGAACCAGTACCTCTCAGGAGGTTCAGGACAAGCGTCTCTGCGTTATCATTGGCATTATGCGCTACCGCCACGGCGTCGAATCCTTCGCTTTCGCAGAGCTTCGCGAACCACTCGTAGCGCAGCTCTCGCGCCGCCATCTCTATGCTCACGCGCTGCTGTCTCGCATACCCTTCTGTGTCGAAATCAATGCTGTAGCAACGCATGCCGTGCACTTCGCACCACTCTTTAACGAAGGCGGCGTCGCCGTCGCTCTCGCTTCCGCGCAGGTGAAAATTACAATGGGCGACAGCAAAACTGTCACCCTTGTAAGTTTCGGTCAGCAGATTCGCCATACACATCGAATCGATGCCGCCGCTGACTGCGAGAAGGATTTTCATCCTATGTTACTTCTTCTTTGTGGCGAAAGTATAGGTGAATCCGAAGCCGAGAGACTCCTTGAACTGGACTCTCTGGGTAGTCAGACCATCAGCCTCGCTGAAGATGAGCACCTTGTCATCGTAGATGAGGTTAGTGGTGATGGTGAGGCTGAAATACTTCGCGAGTTTCACATCGATACGGTTATCCCAGTTTGTTCTGATGTTCTCAGGATGGTCGAGATAGTTCGAGAAGAGAACGAGCTGGGTGGTATATGAGAAGTTGTCATTGATAATGAACTTCGCATCTGCCTTCAGCTGGGTACCGAGCTCGAATCTGACTGGTCTGTAGAGGGTTCCTGCTGCCATAAGGTCCTTGTACTCAGTTCCTTCCTTGTCAAGGTTCTTATATGCCTTACGTACATCCATACTGTATGACTTTCTGAATCTTGGGTCATTCACGATGGTAAGACCACCGGTGAGTGGCGCGAAGTTCACGCTGAGCCAGCTCTTAGGCTTCCAGTCAATACCGATACCGAGGGTGGTGGTAGCAGGGGAGAGGAT
>JAKSJL010000022.1 GCA_024398295.1 Bacteroidales bacterium | reverse complement strand
AGAAGAATGCGTGAGGATCGCCTTCGCCCTCAGGGTTACCTGTAAGCTTGATGGTTACTGTCACATCCTCGTTGCAGAGGAGAGTACAGCAGAAGTCATAGATCTTCTCATTTGAGGTAGCGATACCTGTGTGAAGCTTGTTCTGACCCATCCACTCCTGGCCACCGATACCATCTGGCATGATTGCAGTGAAGCTGTTGCCTTCGCCGATCTCGTACTCAGGATTGCCGATCTGACCCCAGCCGCCGTCTGCGTACCAAAGCTCAGGAGTGATGTTTGCAGACTTCCAGAGGTTGGTCTCGCCCTCGATGTCGTAGAAGGTCTCCTTCTTCTTGTCGCAAGCGAATGCGAAGGTACCGTCACCATTGTCAGTGATGGTCATCACATACCAGCCCTCAACGAATGCGTCACCTGACCAGATGTTACCGTTGTCTGAAGCAGCGCCATTAGGGAAGCCATTGATTGAGAGATAGTCGTTTGCCTCTACTGAAGAGTACATGTCACCACCTACCTCAAAGCCCCAGTTAGCCTGGCCGAATACCTTGAAGTTAGGACCAGTGATGTAAGCTGTGAGCTGATACTTGTTTCCGTTCTTAGCGAATGGAAGGTCTACCTTCTCATCTGTGGTCCAGCCTGGCTCAGCGTTCTCCTGTGGCTTGTGGATACCGGTACCGATGATCCAGAGAGCCTTTCCATTGTCCCATGAAGCGGTCTCGCCGCCAGACATAGGAACTACCTTGAGCCAAGACTCGTTGTTGTAGATACGGTAGTCACCGCTCTCTGCGATGAACTTGCCATCCTCGAAGAAATCAGGATCCCACCATGTAGGCTCGATACCTACGAGTGAGATAGCCTCGCCCTTGGTGAGGCTGAGATCAGCCTTGCCACCTGCGAAAGGAACATCGTTGATCGCTGCGCTTGGAGCGGTGTACTCCATGACGGTGAGACGACGTACAGATACCTTGGTATCGTCAGCGTTTCCACCGAAGTCGAGAACGAGCTTCAATGCATCAGCATCCTTGCCACCTGAAAGGGTAACGCCCTTAACCATGTAGAGGTACTCCTTGCCTGCAGGAACTGCTACGCGGTCTGCACAGAGGAAGTTGTTGTCATCACCATCCTGGGTGAACTTGATGGTCACGCCTGGAAGGTCCTTGTTTGTCTGGATGAGACAAGAGATAGCATACTCCTTAGATGCAGAAACTGCGATGTTCTGGGTAGGAGTCATGAATACCTGTGCCTGCCACTGCTCTGAAGTAGCTGCAGGGAATGCGAAGGTATAGGTATCATCATTGTGTGTAGTCTCAGGATCAGCGATCTTATTCCAGCCTGGAGCGTAGTAGTAACCGATGGTTGAACCGCCCTCAGCATCAGCTGGCTTCCAGAGGTTAGCTGCAGACTCATAGTCGAGACCTGGAACAGCACCCTTAGGACCAAATACATAACGCCAAGAGATAGAGCCCTGGTCAGCAATGAAGGTAACCTTCTTCTTGGTGATGTCAAGAATCTGGTAACGAGCCTCCTTGAGCATCTCTGGATTAGGGATGTAAGAAAGGTTCTTGCCCTCAGGAAGAACGAGATAGATCTCCTCGATACCTGCATCGTTCCATGCATTCTCTACTGTATAATCGCACTCGAAAGCATCGATGTCGACTACATAGTCCTCATCACCAGTCTTGAACTCTGGCTTGAAGCCAGAATCCTTGTTTACATAAGTCTTGCCGTCGCCTGGGTTGAACTTATACTTTCCGTCAGCGGTGAAGGTGAGAACGTCATCATACATGCTGAAGCCAGCCTTCTCGTTTGCCTTTGCAGCCCACCAGTTGAGACCGTATCTGTCAGCGCTGTAGTCATCGGTACCCTTGGCACCACCACAACCGAAGTGATCGTCCTCGTCGCAGAGCCAGTACCAATCCTGTACAGAGAGGGTCTGGTAGTAAGGAGCTGGATCGAATGGATCACGATATGTATTCTCGAGAGTGTACTCAACCATCTTTGAGCCGAGTGACACACCGTTTGCATTGTAAGCCTTGAGCTCTACAGTATGGGTACCAGCATCACGCATACGGAGGGTGATGCCGTTTCCGGTGTAAGCATACTTTTTGTTTGCCTTACCGTCAACCTTATCCTCACCGAAGATCCACATAGGCACTACGCCAGTCTCCTTGATTGAGAAGGTGACATAGTTTGTTGCCTGGTCTACAGTGATCTCTGGTGTGAGCTTGCCTGCCTCAGGAAGCTGAGTCTTGTCCGGAGTGATATACTCTGGAGCACAAGCGAAAGCAGACACCAACGCTGCTGCTGCAGCAAATATCTTAACTATATTCTTCATAATTCAATGTCTGTTTTAGCGAACTGGATATGGGTTCTGAACGAGATCACCATCCTTGTCCATCTCAGAGATCTGGATAGGCCAGTACTTAAGGTCCTCAGTCCAGTCATACTCACGGTAAGCATGGTTGTTTGCCTTGAGAACCTGTGAAGCCTTGCCTGTACGGACGAGATCCCAGTAACGCTTACCCTCAGATACGAACTCCTTGTGGCGCTCCTCGATGATGTTATCAAGAGTGCAGTCAGTGGTCTTCACCTTAGCTCTCTGCTGAACCTCCTTGAGGTACTTGCTTCCGTCCTTGCCGAGTGCAAGTGAAAGCTCTGCAGCATTGAGAAGGGTCTCAGCATAACGATAGATACGGAAGTTGCTACCCTGGTTTACATCTGAATCACCAAGTGCACCAGCTGTACCATCCTTTCTTCCGATATACTTTCTCTGGAAGAGACCTGTATCCTGCCAACGAGCTGAATAATTGTCTGCCTCATTTCTCCAGTCAAGGATAGAAGCATCACGACGGATGTCGCCTTCATCAAACATATCCCAAGCAGATACTGCTACAGGACCGAAGCCCCAGCCTGAGTACCAGTCCTTCTTCGCACCATTGATACCGATGAGAGTACCATATACGTGGCCGCCAGAAGCAAGCATGTTAGACCAAGAACGAACTGAACCTACAGAGGTGAAGTTGATCTCCCAGATAGACTCTGGACCCCACTCACCTTCAACTTCCCACATAGAAGCGTAGTCAGCGACGAGTGAATAACGACCGCTGTTGATGATGGTCTCCATGTAGCCGAGAGCCTTCTCATAGCGGCTCTTGTCCTCCTGATACATCACCATCTCAGCATAAAGCATGTAAGCCATATCAAGGGTAATGCGGCCCTCGTTTCCGGCTGTAGCCTTAGCAGGAAGTGCGTTCATCGTAAATACCTCCTCGAGGATAGAGATTACATTCTCATAAACCTCATCAGCCTTGAGCTGTGGAGCGTGATATGGCTGAGAGAGGTTCTGATCATAGTAAGGGATGTTACCCCAGAACTTCCAGAGAATCTCATAGTAGTATGCCTTGAGTACCATAGCCTCAGCTCTATACTGATTCTTGAGAGCATCAGACATATCAGGAACAAGGTCAATGTGCTCGATGAGGACATTGCTACGGTTTACACCTGAGTAGAGAGCAGTCCAGATAGAAGATGGAAGCTCGGTCTCAGTGAGTTTGTAAAGATGTGCACGAGAAAGTGAAGCCTGGTCGTTCTCATCTGAACCACCACAGTAGATATCATCTGCCATGATATCTGAGAGGAACATGAGTGGAGTATAGCCCCACGCATAGTCCAGCCAGTTAAGTGGGTTATATGCAGCTACAAGAGACTGATTCGCACGATCCACGTTAATGAAGTACTCATCAACAGGCTCTGCTGAATTATGAACAGCGGTAATGAACTTCTCTCCACATGAAGTGAAAAGCAGTGCAGCTGCAGCGCAAAGTATATATAAATTCTTTTTCATGATCTTAATCTTTTAGAAGCTGAGGTTTAGACCGAGTGAAAGTGTACGAGCCTGTGGGTAAACACCCTTGTCGATACCTGCTGCAGTTCCGAGACCACCTGCGTCACCAGTAACCTCAGGATCACATCCTGTGTACTTGGTGAGAGTGAAGAGGTTCTCAGCCTGGAAGTAGAAACGAGCTCTAGAGATACCTACGACCTTAGTGATATTCTGAGGGATGGTGTAACCGAGCTGAAGGTTACGAGCTCTCATGAATGCTGCATTCTCCATCCAAGCATTTGAGAAGTAGAGGTTGAGACCATCGCTTGTAGTGAAGCGTGGGTAAACATTGGTCGAGCCCTCACCAGTCCATCTGCGGAGAACGTTCTTGTTAAGGTTTGTGTAAGGAAGGTCGGTACGACGGTAAACGTTTGCATTTGAAACGTGACCGAACTGACCCTGGAGAAGCATTGAGAAGTCAAATCCCTTCCAGTCGAAGCCGAGGGTGATACCGAATGTATAGTCAGGAAGACCCTTTCCGAGATATGTACGGTCGTCAGAGGTGATCTGACCATCGTTGTTTGTATCGGCCATCTTGAGGTCACCAGGTACAGCATTTGGCTGGATTACCTTGACCTCGCCGGTCTCAGGATTTGTCCATGTATAAGCATCGATCTCGGCCTGGTTCTGGAATACTCCAAGGCTGTTATAACCATAGAAGTAAGGAACTGGGTAGCCAACCTGTGCACGTGCATAATCACCTAGCTTACCGCTACCACCACCGATATAAGATGAATCAAGACCGAGGTAAGTGAGCTTTGTGCGGATGTAGGTGATGTTTGTATTTACGAAGTAGTTGAAATCACCGAAGCTGTCACGGTAGCTGAGCTCAAGCTCGATACCGGCATTTGACATGGTACCAAGATTTCCCTTAGGAGCTGACTCACCTGAGTATGAAGGAACAGGGAGGTTAAGGAGCATGTCCTTGGTGGTCTTGTTGTAGAAGTCAATGGTAGTGGTGAACTTGTTTCCGAGGAAACCGAGGTCGATACCGAGGTCAGCCTGATGTGACTCCTCCCAATGAACGCCTGGGTTAGCAAGAATAGAAGGCTTAGAACCCTGGTAGAGAGCCTCAGTGCCACCCTGAGTACCGAAATGGTAAGTGTTACCACCATTCATGTACGCAGCATATGTGAAGTCACCGATAGCATCGTTACCGTTTACACCGTAAGAAGCACGGAGCTTACCGGTAGAGAGCCAGTAGAGATTCTTTGAGAACTCCTCATTCTTGAAGTTCCAACCAAGTGAGAGTGAAGGGAAGTAACCCCACTTGTTAGCAGGACCGAAGTGTGATGAACCATCGACACGGAGAGTAGCCTCTGCCATATATTTCTCATCGTAGTTGTAAGAAACTCGTCCGAAGTAAGATGCGAGAGAGTAAACGATAGAGTTCCAAGAACCCCAACCATTACGCTGGCCATCGCTCTGGGTACCGAGTGCTGTATTTACAGAGATCTTCCAAGGGTCATACTCGTACTGGATGTTCTGACGAGATGCACCTACATTTGAAGAAGAAGACCTGATAGCAGACTGTCCGAGGATAGCAGAGATGCTGTGAGCGCCGAACTGCTTGCTGTAAGAAAGGACGTTCTCAACCTGCCAACGGAGTGATCTGTTCATCTCCTGTGATGCTGAAGAAGCGTAAGTAGTCTTTACAGTACCATCATCAGAAGTGGTGGTTGAGTCGAGGTTATAACGCTTACCGTTGAGGAAGTACTGGATATTGTAACCATTGTTACCCCAGAATGCGAGGTCAACACCTACAGAGGTCTTGAACTTGAGGTTGTCCCAGATAGTGATCTCTACATTTCCACCTGCGATGAACTTGTCAGTCCAATACTTGGTTCCAGGAAGAGAGAGGTCAGCGAGAGGGTTCTTCATCTCATTGTAGAGAGCATCATCAGCTACAGTGTAGTAGCGACCTGTGCCCTTCTCCTTTACGAGATAGTCGAAGCCCTGAGGATATCTGGTCTTGTAGAACTCTACAGTCTCAGCGTCAGCGTAGATAGGCTCGATAGGAGACATAGCCATAGCTGAACCGAGTGGAGAACCGTACTCTGAGTTACCATCGATACCAGTTGAGTGGATACGAGAGTAAGACATAGTAGTTCCGAGAGTAGCCTTTGAAAGGAAGTTTCTGTTTGCAGACTCATCGAAGATCACTGCATTGAGGCTCTGGTGGAGAGAGAAACGGTCGTAGTTTGAACGATCGAAGTTACCACCGACGATACCTTCCTTAGAATAGTAGCCACCTGAAACAGTGTACTGAACCTGGTCATTACCACCAGCCACAGATACATCGTGCTTAACTACAGGAGCATTGTGATTAAGAGTAGCACCTACCCAGTCAGTTCCTACACCATACTGGTAAGGATCATCGAATCTGAGTGGCTGACCGCTGTTGATAGCAGCCTCGTTCATCATGACTGCATACTCAGTAGCGTTAAGAACCTGAGGCTTGCGCCATACGTTCTGGAAACCGTAAGAAGCATCGTAGCTTACAACGGTCTTGCCAGCCTTACCCTTCTTTGTGGTAACGAGGATGACACCGTTCGCTGCACGCGCACCATAAACGGCACCTGAAGCTGCGTCCTTGAGGACCTCGATACGCTCGATATCGTTAGGGTTGAGGTAATCGATACCACCTGAAATAGCGAGACCATCTACAATATAGAGAGGCTCAGAGCTATTGACGGAGCCGACACCACGGATACGCACCTGTGAACCAGCATCAGGAGCACCTGATGACTGAGTGACGGTCACACCGGATGTCATACCCTGGAGGACTGCATCGATACGGTTGTTTGACTGATGCTTGAGGTTCTCAGAAGTGATGCTGGAGATAGAAGCAGTAACGACGCTCTTCTTCTGAACGCCATAACCTACTACGACAACATCGTCAAGCATGAGGGCATCCTCTGCAAGAACAACATTGATTACCTCACGTCCCTCTACAGGGATGATCTGAGTAACATAGCCAATAGAAGATACATTAAGTGATGCTGTAGATGGAACCTTGGTGAGGACGTAGTTACCGTCCACATCAGTAACAGTTCCATTTGACGTACCTTCCACGAGGACGGCAGCGCCAATTACTGGATAACCAGAAGCATCAGTTACAGTACCCTTCACCTGCTGAGCGAAAGCCGAAACTGCGCTCAAACCCAATGCCACAAGGGCAAGGGAGATTCTATGAACAAGGTTCTTCATTTGATGATTTAGTTAATTATTAGTTAATAATTTGTGTCAATTAATCACGCAAAAGTAAAAACAGCCCGCAAAACTGGCAATACATATAAAAAAAGTGGAAAAAAGAAGTGGATAGGAAATCTATATTTGATTATATACCAACACTTTAAAAATAATTTAAACGAAATGTGAAGTGGACACTAAAATTCTATACTTCCTATCTTTTTCACGCTTTTTTCAAAATCTTCACGCTCGTTCAAGGCCGCATTCTTGATCTGGGCCCTGTAGTTATAGATGGTATTCACCGAGTATCTGAGCAGCGAAGCTATGGTCGAAGACTGGGTAACTCCAAGCCTGATCAGGGCAAAGATTCGAAGCTCCGTATTCAGGATATCATCCTTCTTGAGCTCAATTCTCTGATCCGGACGAAGAAGGGCATTGAAGTCCTCCACAAAGGTCGGATACATCTGGAGGAAGGCATTGTCAAATGCGCTGTAATACTGCCTAAGCTCGGCCTCCTTCTGCTCTGGAGAGAGATTTCTCTTCGCCTTGTCCAGATAGGAGTTGCACACACTCAGAAGGGAGACGATCTGCTCCTTCTTGGTGTTGTTGCTGGCGCTGAGCCTGTCAAAGGCATCTGTCACGGCGGCATTTGCCTTGGTCATACTGTCCAGCTTCCCCCTGCACTCCTCAAGCTGGAAGGCCAGATCATTGCTGGCATCTGCCTTTCTCTTGAAGAAGAACAGCAACGCCGCGAGCACAAGCAGAAGGACGACTGAGATGACCGACATCACCCTCATGTTCTTGGTCATGGTGTCGCGGGCCTGCTGCTGCTGCCTCTTATAGGCGTTGTCGATGTCCGGGAGCAGGCGCACTAGCTGCCAAGGACGCAGCTTGGCGTTGTAGAACAATGCATCATCGATGCATCGCTGGATGTATCTTGAGGACCTCTCCACATCGGAGTCAAGGATATCCGTAGCAATGGTACTGAGCGAAGCGTAGTCCCTCACGGCATTCCTGAAGTCTACGGTCGCCGACTTTATGAGCCAATGCAGACGTGCCTCATAGTCCCCCTTACGCTCCGAGATCAACGCCTGATAATAGCTCATGATGGCGTACTCATGGCTCAGAGAGTCAAGGCTTGAGAGAAGCCCCATATTCTTCACATCTGCCTCCTCGGTCCTTTCATCGTCCATGAGGTTGAAGATCTCCAGCTGCCTATGCCTGAAATCCGACTCATCAGTACACTCGATATACTTGTCACGGAAATAGCGATAACGCGATGGCACGGGCTCACCTGTGATGTTCTTTCCGTCGGTGTACTCCTTATAGTCCTTCCAGAACCTATGCATGGTGTAGTAGTACTCCAGCAGCTGTCCCTGGGTCATCCTGGTAGTATCAAGCTGACCATCAATTATTTCCCTCGCCTCAAGATAAAAACCTGCTGTAACGAACAGCATCGCCTTATCCAGCCTGACCTGCATGCGATCCTGCTCTGTCAGGTCCCTGGCGATCTCCTCCTGGCTGTTCAGGGCGGCAAGCGCCCTGTCGAAGCTGTAGGCATAATTCTCCTTGTACAGCTGTCCATATATGGTGAACTGCTGCTCCGGAGATGTATTTGGATAGGTAAGGAGACTCTCAAGTGAAGAGATGAGAGTCTCCTTGTTCCTGTAGTACTCATCCGCCATCTTTATCGTGGCATCGAGCTGACGCAGTTCAGCCCCGATATCCTGTGCGGAAACCTTGGCGGGAAGAAGCCCCGCCAAGGTCAGAGTACAAAGTATGATTTTTCCTAAAGACATTACTTAAGAGTGAAAGGAATGGTCTGACGGATATCAGAAGCAGAAGCCGCGATGATGGCATTGAACTCACCCTTCTCGCTCACCCAAGCATGCTTGGTCTCATCGAAGAAGCGAAGGTCATCCTCGCAGATGCTGAGCTCCACAACCTTGGACTCACCAGGCTGGAGATAAACCTTCTGGAATGCCTTGAGCTCCTTCTGAGGACGCTCCACTGAGCACTCGGTATCTGATACATAGAGCTGTACGAGCTCTGCACCAGCGCGCTTGCCTGTATTCTTGACGGTAAGCTTGAAGGTGATGGCTGAGCTCTTCTTCGCAGCCTTCTCGGCCTCAACTGAGGTAGCGACCTCGCTCTGTACACTCTTGATAGAGGTAGCGCTAGCCTTGGCCTCGCTCCACTCGAAGGTGGTGTAGCTCAGACCATGACCAAATGCGAAGAGAGGCTTCACATTCTTTGTGTCTGCCCAGCGGTAGCCGACGAGAAGACCCTCCTTATATTCTACAGTCTTCATCTCCTCAGGGTAACCACCGAGAGAATGAACACCAGTGTCATCAAGGCTTACAGGGAAGGTGAATGGAAGGTGACCGGATGGGTTCACGTCGCCGAAGAGAACATCTGCGAGAGAGTTACCAGCCTGTGAACCGCCATACCATGACTCTACGATAGCAGGAACCTGCTCAACCCAAGGCATAGCTACAGCATTGCCGGAAATGATGACCACAGCAAGCTTCTCATTTGCCTCAGCAAGAGCGGCAATGAGCTTGTCCTGAGCGTATGGGAGACCCAGCTCGCGACGGTCTGTGCCCTCGCAATCCTGGTGGTCAGCCTTGTTCAGACCGCCAATGAAGATGACAGCGTCAGCCTCCTTCGCAGCAGCGACTGCGTCTGCGATGAGCTGCTCCTCAGAGCGAGCGTCGCGAAGGTCCTGGCCTGTGGTAACGCCATCGAATGTGCCACCTACATCACCGATATAGCCTCTCTCGAAGATGACCTCGGCAGCGTCACCCACGCGAGCCTTGATACCCTCGAGCGGGAGAACCTCATGCTTTACCTTGAGCGATGAAGAGCCACCGCCTACGGTCATCATCTTCACAGCATTCTCACCTACCACGAGGAGTTTCTTGGTGCTTGCGAGGTCAACAGGGAGCACGTCACCGTCATTCTTGAGAAGGACAATGCTCTCGTCACCTATCTTACGTGCAGCGGCAATGTGCTCGTCAGAGCAGAGCGCGCCGAAAGGCTTGTCAGGGTTCATCGCAGTGCGCATCATGAGACGAAGCACACGTGCTACCTTCTCATTGAGGATATCCTCAGAGGTCTCGCCAGCGCGGAGCTTTGCGAGATATGGCTGAGCGAGGAAGTAGTTGTCATAAGCATTGGTCTTACCCATGGTGAGACCATCGGTCCAGGTACCGAACTCGAGGTCCATGCCGTTTGTGATGGCCTCGTCAGTGTCATGGACGCCGCCCCAGTCAGAGATGACTGCGCCGTCAAATGCCCACTCACCCTTGAGGATGTCGTTCAGGATGTACTGGTTTGTGCAGAGGTGCTGGCCCTTGTAGAGGTTGTATGCACCCATGATAGACCAAGCGCCACCCTCGAGGACTGCAGCCTTGAAAGCTGGCAGATAGATCTCGTAGAGAGCTCTGTCGCTCACCACTACATCATATCCGTGACGGTTCTCCTCCATGTTGTTAAGGCAGAAATGCTTCACGCAGACTGCCACGCCGTTCTTCTGAACCTCCTGTACGTAAGGAACAACCATCTTTGAAGCGAGATATGGATCCTCACCCATGTACTCGAAGTTACGACCTCCGAGTGGAGTACGGTAGATATTTACACCAGGGCCAAGAAGGACGTCCTTCTCACGATAGCGAGCCTCCTCGCCGATAGACTTTCCGTAGAGAGCGGAAATCTCTGGATTCCAAGAAGCTGCGAGAGCGGTGAGGGCAGGATAAGCGACACAAGAGTCGTTTGTCCAGCCAGCCTGTGACCACTCATCCCAAAGGACCTCAGCGCGGATGCCGTGAGGGCCGTCTGTGCACCAGAGCTCAGGAATGCCGAGACGAGGTACGCCGGCAGACGAGAACTTGGACTGTGCGTGGATGACAGCAACCTTCTCCTCAAGTGTCATGCGGGAGATTGCATCCTGGATTCTGTCCTCCAGTGGGGCATTCTGGTCAAGGTAGGTAGGACCTGAGTACTTGACGGTCTGCTGGCACGCCATGGCGAGTACTACAGCAGAAATAAGGGTTAATGCTTTCTTTATCATAAAAATGTGATTATAGATTCTTTATCAGTCTGTCAAGCAGAGTGAGACGCTCCGAGTAGTTAGACCTGAGGGTCACACAAGCCTCGTGGAAAGTCATGTTCTCATCTCCGTTGATGATGCTTCCGCCATTCTGGCTTGCATCCTCCGCAGGGTTCCACATCTTGAAGTTCCTCTCTGCAGATCTCTCCAGAAGCTTCTCACACTCAGACATATACTCTGGGATGGCACGAAGTTCAGGAAGGAGTTCATTCCACCTCTTCTGAACAAGCTCCACAAAAGCTGGATCCTTGAAAAGACGTGCGTACCAGATGGCATCCTTGTTTATGAAGCCAGTCCTCGCCTGAGGGGAAGTCTTGTAGCTAAGCACTCCCCAGTCAAAATCCCAGAGAGGTCCTGCCACGATCTTTCCGCCTTCCTCGAAGTGACAGTAGACACTGCCTGGATTTGACAGCTCATGATTTCCCATCATCTCGAAGACAATCCAGTAGTCAACATACGACTGAACGTCGAGATACTTGGCGTAGCCCTTCTCCGGATCCTTGAAATCAGCGCCATAGAGAACCTTGGCTGCCTGATCGATATAGTTCTTTGCGTATGTGACCTGATCCGCTGTGACATCCTCCTCATCTGGATACTTGATACCGAATGGGATGCCCTCTCCCATCTGCCAGCACTTTCCGTAAGGGCTCTTCCACTGATATTTGTTGTCATAATGGAAGTCGCTCTCAAGAAGATAGCCTTTCTTCTCGCTGATGTTCACACGATTCTTGTCGACACGAACCTGCTCGATGAGAAGATACATACCGACATGCTTACCGTTAAGCACAAGCTCCACAGGGACACAATGAGGAGTCCAGGCAAGCGATGTCTTCTGACCGAGATGCATAGAGACAAGATTTCTCATCATTGTACGGTCAAGGAAGTTCGCGAGGAGCACCCATCTCTTATGCTTAGGCATGCCGAGAACAGACTGTTTCTCGTCAAGCTTGAAGACATAAGGCTTCTTAGGCCAGCTCCAGGTGGTGTTTCCTCTACCCTTGATATGGCATACAGCCTCCTCTAAATCAGGATATTGCTCAATGCCATTGATAGAAACGGTCGCATCGAGATACACATCCTTGGATGTGATAGAGGTCTTGTTGTAAGTGTTAATGTATACGACAGGCAAGCCTGTCTTGAACTCGTTATCAACCACCACATAATTGCTCTTAACTGTAAATGTAGAAGAGACAATGGAAGACGACTCGCCCTTGAGCCTGATACCCAGGCGCACCTCATCGCTATAGATCTTCTCTATCTTGAGGTCCTCAAGGAAAGCTGAATAAGTACCCTCGCCGGTCTGCTTCACGAAGGAAAGCTTGTAGTTGACAGGTGCCTTGCCCGTCTGATTGGTCAGGAACACCTGACAGTCAGAAGAGTTCACATCGAAGTCGAATGTGTAGCCTGGCTCATCCACGGAAAACTTGAGCTCAGCTGTTTCGCCAGGAGCGATCTCCACGACAGCATCCTGAACAATGACACGATTCAGCACCGGCTCCTGGACTGCAGGCTCATGCCTTTCGCAAGACTCGACGAAAGCGACGAGCAGCACTGCAGGAATCAAACGCAAAATAAGATTTTTCATACTTAAAAAGATAGTTTGAATACAAAAATAGACATAATAGTATAAACATGTACACACGCGCACGAAAGAAGTGGAAATTTAAGTGGATTATTTTTCAGGCAGAATTAAGCTATATAATTGACATACAATGAAATTTGCTCACTAAGATAAACAGTTTTAAGTGGATAAACAGGACTCATGAAAATCTATGTAAAAGGTTTAAAAACGCCATTTTTGGGGTCCTTCGAAGATTTCATCGCAGATTCACAAGAAACGCGTCCTAAAACTTGTAATAATCTCAAAATATCAGTATCTTTGAGTATCATTATTAACCAATTATCGATGGGAAAAACAAACTCTGAAAGCATCTATGATGCTCGCACCCTCGGAAAAGGAAAGATGACCATCCTCGGCATCCAGCACCTTTTCGCCATGTTCGGAGCCACTGTTCTTGTACCAGTGATCACTGGTCTCTCAGTCTCTGCCACCCTCCTGTTCGCCGGTCTCGGCACCCTCATCTTCCATGTCTGCACCAAGTTCAAGGTGCCAGCATTCCTGGGATCATCCTTTGCATTCCTTGGCGGTTACGCCGCAGTTACCCAGATGGGCATGGCCCAGGGACTCACCCTGGCTCAGTCATTGCCTTACGCATGCATTGGAGTATTCAGCGCCAGCCTTCTCTACTTCGTACTCGCAGGCCTTTTCGCTGCCTTCGGTGTAAAGAGGGTCATGAGATTCTTCCCTCCTATCGTCACAGGACCTATCATCATCGCGATCGGACTCACCCTCTCGGGCTCGGCCATCCAGAACTGCTCGCAGAACTGGTGGATCGCGATTCTCGCCATCGCTGTCATCATCGCAGCAAACATCTGGGGAAAGGGAATGATAAAGATTGTCCCTATCCTCCTCGGTGTGCTTGTATCATATACAGTAGCAGCATGTTTCGGCCTTGCTGACTTCTCAGCAGTCAAGGAAGCTGCCTGGGTCGGTCTCCCATTCAAGATGGAGAACACAGCATTTGCAGTGTTCAAGAATCCAAACTGGGGACTCATCGTTTCCGCTATCATTGCCATCCTCCCTATATCTCTTGCCACCATGGTAGAGCACATCGGCGACATGTGCGCCATCTCCTCAACCACAGGCAAGAACTACCTTGAGGATCCAGGCCTGCACCGCACCCTCATGGGCGACGGTCTCGCCACCGCACTCGCCTCCCTTTTCGGCGCCCCTGCAAATACCACATACGGTGAGAACACCGGTGTGCTGAACATAACCAAGGTGTTTGACCCACGCGTGATCCGCATCGCTGCAGTCTTCGCCATCGTCCTCTCATTCTGCCCTAAGTTCTCAGCCCTCATCGGCGCCATGCCAGGAGCCACCATCGGTGGCGTCTCACTGGTGCTCTACGGTATGATCTCGGCAGTCGGAGTACGTAATGTGGTCGAGAACCAGGTGGACTTCACCGAGTCCAGGAACCTTATCATCGCAGCCCTCATCCTCGTGCTCGCGATCGGTATCAAGTACGGAGCAAATGATGCCATCAGCATCGGCTTCACCACTCTCAGCGGCCTTGCAGTAGCTGCCCTTGTCGGCATCATCCTGAACGCAGCACTCCCAGGAAACGACTATGTCTTCGACACCAAAAAGCCAGAGAACAAATAATCCAGTATATTTGAAATGCACTACAAAGATCAATTAGCTTACTACAAGGACTTTCCCAAGGCAGGCATCACGTTCGTGGATGTAGTTCCACTAACCATGGACAAGGAAGCATTGGAAGGTATCACAAAGGACCTCGCCAAGCTCATCACCACACCAAATGTGGCAGCGGTCGAAGCCAGAGGCTTCCTCTTCGCGCCCGGTCTCATGTTCATTGACTCTACAGTACAGGCAGTGATCCCTATCAGAAAGAAGGGAAAGCTTCCGTTCGCGGAGAATGACCTCGTGAAGGTAGCCATCACCAAGGAGTATGGTGAGGACATCGTGGAGTACCGTCTCTCTGACATCGGCAGAGGCGTACCTACAGGCGACACCTTCGAGCTTTCGCTCTTCGACGACATCCTCGCTACCGGCGGCACCGCACTCGGCATCGCAAATGCACTGAATGCCAGCAAGGTGACTGTAGATGGCAAGGAGTACAAGGTACACGTCAAGGAATTCGTCTTCGTAATAGAGATTGAGGGTCTCGGTGGAAAGGAACTCCTCGAAACCGTAGCACCAGTGCGTTCAATTCTTCAGGTAACAGAATAAATCTTCAATACAATGAAAAAACTTATCTTCGTGATGGCAGCAGCCATCCTCGGCCTCTCACAGAGCGCCAAGGCACAGACAAACCTCCAGACTTTCTACGATTTCGGTAGAGAGCATGTCACAACCACTCTCGAGATGTTCAAGGGAGACAATTGGGGAAACACCTTCTTCTTCGTTGATTACGACTATGCGACAAAGAACACCCCTTCCGGAACATACATGGAGATCGCACGATGCATCAACCTCTGGCAGGACAGCAAGCTCGGTGCCCTCAGCCTTCAGGTAGAGTACAATGGTGGTCTCGGTATCTTCGAGCTCCCTGCCAGCTACGGTGGATTCGGTGTGAACAGCGCCTTCCTCGGAGGTCTTGACTACTTCCTTCACAGCAGCGACTTCAGCAACACCCTGAACCTCAAGGTGCTTTACAAGAACATAAGAAACACCGCCCAGCAGGTTCCTCTCCAGCTCACTGCAGTATGGGGCTGCCAGAACATCCTCGGTCTCAAGGGACTGAACTTCTCAGGCTTCGCTGATGTATGGTGGGAGTCAAAGTGTGTGTTCATCTCTGAGCCTCAGCTCTGGTATAACATAGGCCAGCTCTTTGGCGTGGACAACCTCAACATCGGTGGCGAGGTAGAGTTCTCATACAACTTCGCCGGCGTAGACGGATTCAAGTGCCGTCCTTGCCTCGGTACCAAGTGGGTATTCTAAGTAATAGACTATCATGGCACCATTTCTTGAGAAAGCGTTCGGATTTGACAGCAAGAAGCACTCAGTCCGCACAGAGATAGTGGCAGGTATCACTACCTTCCTCACCATGGCTTACATCCTGGCCGTAAATCCAGGTATCTTCAGCGCCCTTGAGGGCATGCCAAACGGAGCCGTATTCACAGCTACAGCATTGGCAGCCATCGTCGGCACACTCATGATGTCCATCTACGCCAAGAAACCTTTCGGACTTGCGCCTGGTATGGGCCTCAACGCCTTCTTCGTATTCACCGTTTGCCTGGGCATGGGCTACACCTGGCAGTTTGCTCTCACAGCCATCATGCTTGAGGGTCTCGTCTTCATCATCCTCTCTGCCACCAAGGTACGCGAGATGATCGTAAACGCCATCCCTATGTCACTTAAGAACGCCATCGGTGCTGGTATCGGTATCTACATCGCCTTCATTGGCCTTCAGAATGCCGGTATCATTGCCAATGATGACGCTACTCTCGTGACCCTCGGAAACCTGAAGACCATGGAGAGCCTCCTGTTCATCCTCGGCCTCATCATCACAGCAGCCCTCGTGCTTCTGAAGGTGAAGGGAGGTATCCTCATCGGCATGCTCGTGACCACCATCATCGGTCTGCCTATGGGCATCACCCACTTCAGCGGTGTCGTTTCGCTTCCTGAGAGCATCGCACCTATCTTCTTCAAGTTCGAGTGGAGCTCCATCCTCTCATGGGACATGCTGATAGTAGTGCTCACCTTCCTCTTCATCGACATGTTCGACACCATCGGTACCGTAGTCGGTGTATCAGTGAAGTCAGGCATGGTAGACGCTGAAGGCCACGTGGACAATGTAAACAAGATCCTCATGGCAGATGCAGTAGCCACCACAGTAGGTTCAGCATTCGGTACCTCTACCACCACCACCTACATCGAGAGCGCAGCAGGTGTAGCAGAGGGCGGCCGCACAGGTCTCACCTCGTTCACCATCGCAGCATGCTTCGCGCTTGCTCTCCTCTTCTCGCCTGTATTCCTCGCCATGCCAAGCGCAGCGACAGGAGCAGTGCTCGTGATCGTCGGAGTGATGATGATGTCGCCTATCAAGAACATCGATTGGGATGACTATTCAGAGGCTATCCCAGCATTCCTCACCGCCGTCATGATGCCACTCACATACAGTATTGCCAATGGTATCCTCCTGGGCGTCATCGCCTACGTCATCCTCAACGCATGCGTTGGCAAGTTCAAGAAGATCAGCATCACAATGTGGGTGCTCGCAGTCCTGTTCATCCTCAGATACATCTTCATGTAGAGTATCTGTCATATCATAAAAAAGAGGCCCTGGAGCATTCCAGAGCCTCTTTTTTTACTTATTCTTCATGATCACCTGTCCGCCCGATGCGTCGACCTCGATGACTGAATCCTTCCTGATGCTGCCGTTCAGTACGGCGCGAGCCAGCTGGTTCACCAGCTCCTTCTGGATGAGACGCTTCACAGGGCGAGCGCCGTACGTAGGATCGTATCCGTTCTCGACCATGTCATCCTCGAAGGCCTTCGTATAGCCGAGCTCCACGCCATCCTCGGATAGCTTCTTCTGCAGGATGGACATCTGGATGCGCACGATCTCCCTGATGTCGTCCTTCGAGAGGTTGTCGAAGCGGATGATCTCGTCGATACGGTTAAGGAACTCAGGCTTCATCGCCGCTGTAAGGTCCTCATTCTTAAGGTTTGAGGTCATGATGAGTATCGTGTTCTTGAAGTCCACGGTACGACCCTTGTTGTCCGTAAGACGTCCATCGTCAAGCACCTGAAGAAGGGTGTTGAACACGTCCGGATGGGCCTTCTCGATCTCATCGAGAAGCACTACGCTGTAAGGCTTGCGACGCACTGCCTCGGTGAGCTGTCCACCCTCATCGTATCCCACATATCCTGGAGGCGCTCCGACCAGACGGCTCACTGTGTGACGCTCCTGGTACTCGCTCATGTCTATGCGCGTAAGCATGGACTCATCATTGAAGAGGAACTCGGCGAGAGCCTTCGCGAGCTCGGTCTTACCCACACCGGTGGTTCCCAGGAAGAGGAACGAGCCGATAGGGCGATGCTCATTCGAGAGGCCAGCGCGCGAACGGCGCACAGCGTCGGACACGGCGCAAATCGCCTTGTCCTGGCCCACAACTCTCTTATGCAGAGCTTCTTCCATGCGCAGGAGCTTCTCCTTCTCGCTCTCCAGCATACGGTTCACAGGGATGCCAGTCCAGCGCGCCACCACTTCGGCTATGTCGGAAGGAGTGACGGACTCGGTGATGATAGGGTCCTTGATGGCCTGCTGGCGCGCGGTCAGCTCCTCGATGCGCTTCTGAGCCTCCGCCATCTTGCCATAGCGCAGCTCGGCAACCTTCCCGTAGTCGCCGGAGCGCTCTGCTATCGCTGATTCATTGCGGTAGCTCTCCAGCTTCATGCGGGCGTCCTGCAGCTCGGTGAGTATGCCCTTCTCGCTCTCCCAGCGCGCCATGAGCTCTGCACGGCGGGCGTTCAGCTCGCTGAGCTCGCTCTCTATCTTCTCCATCTTCAGCGACACTCCCTCGCGCTTGATGGCCTCCTTCTCGATCTCCAGCTGGCGGATGCGGCTGTTCAGGTCGTCGATAGGCTCAGGCACGGAGTTCATCTCCAGACGCAGCTTGGACGCCGCCTCATCGACGAGGTCTATCGCCTTGTCCGGCAGGAAGCGGCTTGTGATATAGCGGTGCGAGAGGTTCACAGCAGCGATGAGCGCATCATCCTCGATGCGCACGCGATGATGGTTCTCATACTTCTCCTTCAGTCCACGCATGATGGCAATGGACTCGGCTGGCGAAGGCTCATCCACCATCACCTTCTGGAAACGGCGTTCCAGCGCCTTGTCGGTCTCGAAATACTTCTGATACTCGTCGAGCGTGGTGGAGCCAATGGTCCTGAGCTCTCCCCTCGCGAGCGCCGGCTTCAGGATGTTTGAGGCATCCATGGCGCCGCTCGAGCGTCCAGCGCCCACCAATGTATGTATCTCGTCGATGAAGAGGATGATCTCGCCTTCGCTGTCGACCACCTCCTTCACGACTCCCTTCAGTCTCTCCTCGAACTCGCCCTGATACTTGGCGCCAGCGATGAGCGCGCCCATGTCGAGGGAGAAGATCTTCTTCGACTTCAGGTTTTCAGGGACATTGCCATCAATGATCTTCGATGCAATGCCTTCGGATATAGCTGTCTTGCCCACTCCCGGCTCGCCGACCAGGATGGGGTTGTTCTTCGTACGCCTACTCAATATCTGGAGTACACGGCGGATCTCATCATCTCGTCCAATGACTGGGTCCAGCTTGCCCTTCGATGCCATCTCACAGAGGTCAGTGGCATATTTCTCCAAAAAGTTTCCCATGTCTGTCTTGTGTTAATGCATAAAAAAATCGTCCGCCCCCCATGAGGGGACAGACGATGTCGGTCAAATAGCGTTCCTTTAGCGGAACACTGACAGTTTGTCAGTTACTACTCGTTATCAGCTGCAGGTGCTGCAGGTGCCTCGATCTCTACTGGAGTAGGAGTAACCTCTACCTGCTCCTGGCTTACACCGCTAAGGTCGGTACCGCTGGTAGTGGTACGGAGGGTGAAAGAAGAGATGATGGAAATAACAAGGATGAAAGCAACGAGACTCCAGGTGATCTTCTCGAGGATATCAGCAGTCTGGCGTACACCAAATGCCTGGTTTCCAGCAACGAAGTTTGAAGCCATGCCGTCGCCCTTTCCGTTCTGGAGAAGCACTACCGCTACGAGAAGGATAGCTGCGATTACAACCAGAATCGTGAGGATTAAAAAGATTGTGTTCATATTTACTGATTATTAATATTCTTATCCAATTCACCAATAAGGGCTGCAAAGTAAGCATTTTTTTCTGGATAACGCAAAATTAGTTGAGAATAAATGTACTTTGCCTGCTCATAATAGCCCTGCTCCATGTAAATTCTGGCCAATGTCTCCGTGCAGAAATCATTGAGTATGGTGCGCTCAATAGCTTCCGACTGCGACTTGTCACCCTTCGCAGCGAAGGATGAGAAGATGTTGTCGTCGCTCTTCCTCACACTGTCGTACTCCTCCTGCGAGAAGAAGTCGCCGCCAGCTGCGCGCACGCGCCGAGGCTTGTCAGCCTCTGCCTGCTGAGGCGCTGGCTGCTCCTCGTCCGCACTCATGTACTTTCTTATGAGGCTCTCCACATCCTTGTCCGAGCAGTCCACAGACTCCCCCGCCCTGAGTATGTCGGACACTATGCCGCGCGAACCCATGTACATGGCCGCGTCTGCATATTGGCTCTCGCCCCAGCCGTCTCCACCCATGCGTGACATCCTGAGGCACAGCTCCTTACGCGCTCCTCCGAACCACGGATAGAGATTTACCACACCCACGAGCTCGTCCAGGGTCAGGGTCTTTACATTGATCATGTTTACCATTGTGCGACCGTAGCGTTAAAGATATCCGTGATGATCTTCTCGAGGATTTCCTGGCAGAGGGACGACTCCACCGCGTCGAGAGAGTTCGACGAGTCGTAGTCGGCATACGCCGAGAAGCTCTGGTTATCTATGTTGTCCTCCGGATATTTCTTGTTCTCGAAGGTCACCTTCACTGTCACGGTGAGGCGGTTCTGTGCAGCGACTTCGTCTGCTGTCACAGCACTTGCCCTCACGTCGTATCCGGTGATCTCTCCGGTGATCTCAAGGTCTCCATCCAGGTCCACCTGCTCCAGACGCGTCATCTTCTTGAACTCATTCTTGAGTCCTTCGGTGAGGTCGTTCGAGAGGTTCGGATTTACCTTGAGGGCCTTGTACTCGAAATAATTGATCGTGATGGTCTTCACGTCAGACTGGATGGAAGTACCTGTGAATGAGTAGATACCACATCCATTGACAAGAAAGGCCATCATGAGGATGGCGAGTGTGCCTAATAGTCTTTTCATCCCTTATAGTCGTTATCCTTTATCCATCTGTAGAGGGAGCGCTCCGAGATGCCAAGCTCCTCCGCAGCGCGCTTCCTGTTCTTCGGGTACTTCGCGAGGGCGGCTCTGTAGAGCCTGTCGGTGGCGTGCTGTACGTTCAGATCCTCTTCCTCCTGCACGCCCTCGTAATCGTCAGCGCTGATGCGGATGCCCGGACGGCTCACCTCTGGCTGGTCGTCAAACTCACCCTGGAGCTCCGGCTCCTCCACTTCATCATGCATCACGGGCGCAGCGAGCTGAGGCTGGTAACCCACGCCCTTCAGCGCATCCAGCTCCTTCTTCAAGCCCACGACGGTGCTGCTCAGGGCCTCCAGGTTCTGCTTCAGCGCGAGCACGCTGGAGATGAGGAACTGCTTCTCGTCATCATTGATCTGTCCCTGCCCGCTCTCCACAGGCACTGGCAGCGTCTCTCCCGACTCCTTCGGGATGTATTTGTCCAATGTCTCCGCGTCGATCTCGCAGCGCTCGGCAAATGGCGTGATCGGCGACGACTCCATCACGCAGATGGCGTCTGTGACATTCTTCAGCTGCCTTACGTTGCCCGGCCAGCGGTAGTGGCTGAGCTTTATGATGGCATCCCGGGTGAGGCCCACCCTGGTGGCATGATACTTCTCAGAGTAGTCGGCCGCGAACTTGCGGAAGAGCAGATAAATGTCGTCCTTCCTCTCACGCAGCGCCGGCACGCGTATGGTGATGCCGCAGAGGCGGTAGTACAGGTCCGCGCGGAACTTGCCCTTGCTCACGGCGTACTCCAGGTTCACATTTGTGGCTGCGACGATGCGCACATCGGTCTTCTCCACCTTCGAGGAACCCACCTTCATGAACTCGCCATCCTGGAGCACTCGCAGCAGCATGGCCTGGGTGGTCATAGGGAGCTCACCGATCTCGTCAAGGAACAATGTTCCCCCGTCGGCCTCCTCGAAGTATCCCTTCCTCTCGCCTACGGCTCCGGTGAAGGATCCCTTCTCGTGGCCGAAAAGCTCGGAGTTAATCGTGCCCTCAGGGATGCCGCCGCAGTTGATGGCAAAGTATTTGCCGCTCTTGCGGAGGCTGTTCTGATGGATGATCTTCGGGATGTTTTCCTTTCCGACACCGCTTTCGCCGACGATGAGCACCGAGAGGTCAGTGGGAGCCACTGCCATGGCGGTCTCGATCGCCCTGTTCAGAGCAGCATCGTTGCCGATGATGTCAAACCTGTTTTTTATTTTTTGTATCTCTTGTGTATCCATAAACAATACCCCTAAATTAGGGAAAAGCAAAGTTAACAAATATTCAATTATTATTTATTATATTTGCGTGAATTTGCACCGATTCGAAATTCAATTTAAACACATACAAAAATCATGAAGAAAGGTATCAAGATTTTCGCAGCGGTAATCGCAGGATTCGCAGCTGTAGCTTGCGGCTCTATCGAGAAGATGGCAGAGCAGGCAGAGAACGTGATCGTTGAGTGCAACCCAAGTCCACTCGAGGTCAAGGCAGGTAGCGTAGACGCTACTCTCACCGTAACTTATCCAGAGGGATACTTCCATCCAAAGGCTATTCTCGAGGTTACCCCTGTACTCGTTTACGATGGTGGCGAGTCAGCTATGGCTCCTCTCATGTTCCAGGGCGAGAAGGTAGAGGATAACTACAAGGTAGTCGCTAAGGACGGTGGCCAGGTAGTAGAGAAGGTTCACTTCCCTTATGTAAAGGGCATGGAGAACGCACGCCTCGAGCTTCGCGGCGTAGCTAGCTACAAGTCAAAGAGCGTCACCCTTCCTACAAAGAAGGTTGCTGACGGATGTAACACCACCTATATGCTCGTGAAGGGTGAGGGTCAGCTCGCATACAAGGCTGACAACTATCAGGAGATCATCGCCCAGACCGAGGAGGGACAGATCCTTTATAACATTAACTCTGCAGACGTTCAGAGCAGACAGCTCAAGAGCCAGTCTATCAAGGACTTCCAGGCTGCCCTCGACGAGATCAAGGCAAACGATAGAAAGACTCTCAAGAGCACTGAGGTCGTAGCATTCGCTTCACCAGACGGTGGAGAGAAGCTTAACTCTAAGCTTTCTGACAAGCGTGCCGCTTCTGCTAGCAAGGCATGGAACACAGTCGTTAAGGGCCACGAGGCTTCAAACCCAGACGTGAAGTCTATCGGTCAGGACTGGGAGGGTTTCCAGGAGCTCGTATCCAAGTCAAATATTGAGGACAAGGACCTCATCCTTCGCGTCCTCTCTATGTATAGCGACCCAGCAGTTCGCGAGAGCGAGATCAAGAACATGTCAGAGATCTACAAGGACCTCAAGGGCGAGATCCTTCCTGAGCTCCGCCGTGCACGCTTCATCGCAAACGTAGAGTACAAGAACTACACCTCGAAGGAGCTTCTCCAGCTCATCAACGAGAACATTGACGTACTCGACGAGGAGGCTCTCCTCCGCGCTGCATCATTGGTTTCTACAGAGAATAAGGTAGAGATCTACAAGAAGGCCATCGAGAAGTTCGCTTCTGACCGCGCTCAGTATAACCTCGCAGTCGCACTCCTCAACCTTGGCAAGAACGCTGAGGCTGCAAAGGCACTCGCAAAGGTAAAGGCTGATGACGGCGACGTTGCAAATGCACAGGGTGTCATCGCTCTCCGCAATGGTGACCTCACCGCTGCAGCAAGAAGCTTCGCAAAGGCTGGCACCGAGGCTGCGAAGGCAAACATGGGTGTTGTAGATATCCTCAATGGTAACTACGCAAAGGCCGCTACCGAGCTCGCTGACGCAAAGGGCTGCTGCCATAACACCGTACTCGCATACATCCTCAACGGCCAGCTCGACAAGGCTGCCGCTGCCGCACACTGCCAGGATCTCAAGGTTCAGTACCTCAAGGCCATCATCGCTGCTCGCCAGGGCAAGGCTGCTGAGGCAAAGAAGCTCATCGAGACCGCTTCTAAGGACGCTACCCTTGCAGCTCGCGCTGCCAAGGATATCGAGTTCGCAAGCATCCGATAGTCTGTTTCCAGACCCGAATATATGGAAGCCCGCCTCCTCCGAGGTGGGCTTTCTGTTTTAATGCATTGACAATTAACTATATAAAATTGTTAATAACTTTGTTAATTAGGATTTTTCTTCTTATCTTTGCATCCCCAAAATTATGGGTTAAAAACATAAATTAAAGATTTACAATCATTTATGCCAACAATTCAACAGTTAGTTCGCAAAGGACGCGAGGTTCTCGAAGTTAAGAGCAAATCTCGTGCGTTGGATGCTTGTCCTCAGAAGAGAGGCGTTTGTCTTCGTGTGTACACCACTACACCTAAGAAGCCTAACTCAGCTATGCGTAAGGTAGCCAGAGTACGTCTTTCAAACTCTAAAGAGGTCAACGCATACATCCCAGGCGAGGGTCACAACCTCCAGGAGCACTCAATCGTGCTCGTTCGCGGTGGTCGTGTAAAGGATCTCCCTGGTGTACGTTACCACATCCTTAGAGGAGCTTTGGATACCGCAGGTGTAGAGGGTCGTACTCAGTCACGTTCACTCTACGGTGCTAAGAGACCAAAGAAATCTAAGAAGTAATTTTATTCACCTATTTATTTTTTCTAACAATGAGAAAATCGAAGCCTAAAAAGAGGATTCTACTTCCTGATCCTAAGTTCCACGATATCGAGGTAACCCGTTTCGTGAACAATCTTATGTTACAGGGTAAGAAGAGTATCGCGTATTCTATTTTTTACGATGCCATTGACATGGTAGGCGAGAAGATGAAGGATTCTGACAAGGCTCCTCTAGATATTTGGAGGAAAGCTCTCGAGAACGTTACCCCTCAGATCGAGGTTAAGTCACGTCGTATCGGTGGAGCAAACTTCCAGGTGCCTACAGAGTTGAGACCAGAAAGAAAAGTTTCTCTCTCCATGAAGAATCTTATCATGTTCGCTCGCAAGCGTTCTGGCCACTCTATGGCAGAAAAGCTCTGTGCCGAGATCATTGCCGCATTTAACAACGAAGGTGGTGCATACAAGCGTAAGGAAGACATGCACCGTATGGCAGAGGCTAACAAGGCATTTGCACATTTCCGTTTCTAATTCGTAGACGATGGCAAGAGATCTTAAATTCACAAGAAACATCGGCATCATGGCTCACATCGATGCCGGTAAGACCACTACATCAGAGCGTATCCTTTATTACACCGGAAAGACACACAAGATCGGTGAGGTACATGAGGGAGCTGCTACCATGGACTGGATGGTCCAGGAGCAGGAGCGTGGTATTACCATCACCTCTGCAGCCACCACCGCATTCTGGCATTACAACGGTCAGAAGTATCAGATCAACCTTATCGATACTCCGGGACACGTTGACTTCACCGTTGAGGTGGAGCGTTCTCTCCGCGTTTTGGACGGTACCGTCGCTACATTCTGCGCGGTAGGTCGCGTCCAGCCACAGTCTGAGACCGTATGGCGCCAGGCTGACAAGTATGGAGTTCCAAAGATTGCCTACGTGAACAAGATGGACCGTGTAGGTGCTGACTTCCTCGCAGTTGTTGAGGAGATCAAGACCAAGCTCGGTGCTACTGCAGTTCCTATCTCTCTCCCTATCGGTGCAGAGGATAAGTTCAAGGGTCTCATCGACCTTATCGCGATGAAGGCGATCATCTATGATTCTTCAGAGGACCTCGTAAACTATGAGATTACTGAGATTCCTGAGGAGATGAAGGCAGAGGCACAGCTCTGGAGAGACAAGCTCGTAGAGACTGCTGCAGAGTGCGATGAGGCACTTATGGACAAGTTCTTCGAGGATCCAGACTCACTCACTGAGGATGAGATCATCGCAGCTCTCCGTAAGGGTACCATCAGCATGCAGATCGTGCCTGCGACTTGCGGTACATCATTCAAGAACAAGGGCGTTCAGTTCCTTCTTGATGCTGTAATGCGTTACCTCCCTTCTCCTCTTGACAAGGGCGCCGTTCACGGCACCGTGCCAAGAACTGACGAGGAGGCTGTTCGCCAGCCAAGCGCATCAGAGCCATTCTGCGCACTCGTATTCAAGATCGCAACTGACCCATTCGTTGGTCGTCTCGCGTTCCTTAGAGCATACTCAGGTCGCCTCGATGCAGGTACCTATGTATACAATGTAAGATCAGGAAAGAAGGAAAGAGTAGCACGTCTCTACCAGATGCACTCAAATCATCAGAACCCTATCGAGTTCGTTGAGGCAGGTGATATCTGTGCAGCAGTCGGCTTCAAGGATCTCCGCACCGGTGATACCATCTGTGTAGAGGACAAGCCTATCGTTCTTGAGTCTATGGAGTTCCCAGATCCAGTTATCGGAATCGCTGTTGAGCCTAAGACCCAGAAGGATCTTGACAAGCTCGGCATCGCTCTCGCTAAGCTCGCTGAGGAGGACCCTACCTTCACAGTGAAGTCTGACTCTGATACAGGCCAGACAGTCATCAGCGGTATGGGTGAGCTTCACCTTGATATCATCATCGACCGTCTCCGTCGTGAGTTCAACGTCGAGATCAACCAGGGTGCACCACAGGTTAACTACAAGGAGTCTATCACCACCTCTATCCAGCATAGAGAGGTATTCAAGAAGCAGTCCGGTGGTCGTGGTAAGTTCGCAGACATCATCGTTGAGATCGGCCCAGCTGACGAGGGTAAGACTGGTCTTCAGTTCGATAACCAGGTCAAGGGTGGTAACGTGCCTAAGGAGTTCGTTCCTTGCGTACAGAAGGGATTCGAGTCTGCTATGGCAAATGGTTGCCTCGCAGGTTATGAGGTTCCAGCACTCAAGGTTACTCTCCTCGATGGTTCATTCCATCCAGTGGATTCAGACCAGCTTTCATTCGAGCTTGCAGCACGTATGGCGTTCCGTCACGCTACCCCTAAGTGTCATCCAGTAATTCTCGAGCCTATCATGAACCTCGAGGTTGTTACTCCAGAGGACTACATGGGAGATATCGTAGGTGACCTTAACCGCCGTCGTGGACAGATCGTAGCTATGGACTCTACAGCAAACGGTGCACGTATCGTCAAGGCATACGTTCCGCTTTCTGAGCAGTTCGGCTATGTAACAGTCCTCAGAACCCTTTCATCAGGTCGTGCTACAAGTACCATGTCATTTGACCACTATTCAGAGGTCCCTGCAAACCTTGCTAAGGAGATCGTAGAGAAGAGTGGATACAAGATGCCAGAAGACGAATAATAAAAAAAGTAATTGATATGAGTCAGAAAATCAGAATTAAACTCAAGTCATTCGATCATATGCTCGTTGACAAGTCAGCAGCTAAGATCGTAGAGACTGTGAAGGCTACTGGTGCAAAGGTTAGCGGACCAATTCCTCTTCCTACAAACAAGAAGATCTTCACCGTCAACCGCTCAACCTTCGTTAACAAGAAGTCACGTGAGCAGTTCGAGCTCGATTCTTACAAGAGACTTCTCGACATTGAGGAATCAAATGCAAAGACAGTTGATGCTCTCATGAAGCTCGAGTTGCCTTCAGGTGTTGAGGTCGAAATCAAAGTCTGATCTTTGATAAATTTTCCAGAAGTCTGCTAGGCAGACCGCAGGAAATTAGTATATTTGTAGAGCCGTTATACCGGCGGCTCTACAAATCTTTGGTCCCATAGCTCAGTTGGTTAGAGCACCTGACTCATAATCAGGGAGTCGCAGGATCATGCCCTGCTGGGACCACAAAAAGGCTCGAAGCTTCCGCTTCGGGCCTTTTTGCGGTCCCGTTGGGACTATTATTCATTGAGGGGCGTACCCCTCAAACTCCCTGCGTCGGCTGCGCCTCCGAATGTTTCACCCAGGTTACACCTGTTTTCGTGGTGGTCTCCCGGTCAGTTTGCTAGAGTTTTGTTATATTTACGCAGATAAATTGCAATTTACCCAAAAGCCTCAATTATGAACGGAAAGAACTTTCGCAA
>JAKSJL010000021.1 GCA_024398295.1 Bacteroidales bacterium | reverse complement strand
TGTCGGTGATGCACTGGTCATCCCAGAATGTATGATAGCGCAGTGGCGCGCCCTTATATGTAACATTGTAATAGCCAATGGTCATGTCCTCTGGATTATAGCGGATATGCTCTGGACAATGCATATCTCCAAGCCAATGCACGATCATGACAAGCTTCACGAAACGCGCGGTATCCTCCATGTTCTTGTAGTCCTTGAGCTCCTCGGAGAAGTCCTCGACAAACGAGATGCAGTTCTTCACGAACCTTCCGTCGTCATTCACTCCTCTGAATGGCTGGAAATTCATGTCAGCCTCGAAAGTATGCGGGAATGCGCCTACTCTTTTGCTGTCCTTGAAGTCCACACCGTAATCCCACTGAAGGATGGCGGCGTTCTTATACTCATCCGCGAAGGAAGCATACTCCACGATGGAATGTCCATCAAGTATCTCCGCGATGGCTTTCTGTGTGGTAGGTGTCAGGTGATTCTCAGCGATACGAGCCACAGTGGCATGCCCTACACGGCCCCAGCCGAAGGCTGAAACTGTAAAAAACAGGGCGAAAATAAAAGATAATGTCTTTTTCATATCAATCGATAATCTACAAACTCCAAATATAATATAAATATTGCTACATTTGTGTCACTAGGAATACCATTTTTTCAAATGAAAAGACTGACCGTACTGATAGCCGCCCTGCTTGCGATAGGCATCCAGGCACGTGCAGACGAAGGAATGTGGATGGTGAATGCCATCACGAAAGCATTGGAAGCAAACATGAAGGCGAAGGGGCTCCAGCTCTCCGCCGGTGAGATATTTAACGCCGACGCGCCTGGCACCTCCCTCACCGACGCCATCGTCGCCTTGGATTTCGCCTGCTCGGGCAGCATCATCTCCGACAAGGGCCTGGTGATCACAAACCACCATTGCGCATACTCAGACGTGCACGCGCTCTCCACCTCGGAGCATAACTACCTCGAGGATGGCTTTTGGGCCATGCACTCCAGCGACGAGATCTACATCCCAGGAAAGAGCATCTTCTTCCTGAAGAAGGTCATCGACGTCACCGACGAGGTGGAAGAGCTGATAGCAAGCGAGCAGGCAGCAGGACGCGTGGCTGGCTCCAGACGCGTCAGCTACCTCATGGAGAAGCGCTATGCGACGAAGGACCTGGAGGCATCGCTGTCATCCATGTGGGCCGGTTCAAGATACTATATGGCATTGTATGAAGTCTATACCGACATACGCCTCGTAGCAGCACCGCCTGTGAGCATCTCAGCTTTCGGCGGCGACATCGACAACTGGGAATGGCCACAGCACAAGTGCGACTTCGCCATGTACCGAATCTACGCCGGTCCTGATGGGCGCCCAGCGAAGCATTCGGAGGCGAATATACCTCTGAGCCCTATCCGCAAGCTCCAGATCTGCCAGAAGGGCTACCAGGATGGCGACTTCGCCATGGTACTGGGCTTTCCTGGCCGCACAGACAGGTACTCTACCTCTTACAAGGTGGACTTCCTCAGTGGACTGAGCCTCCCGATCTCAAATGAGATCCGCGGCAAGGAGATGGAGATAGTGAACAAGTGGATGAATGCAGATCCAGCCATACGCCTCAAGTACTCAGATTTCTTCTTTTCTCTTTCAAATGTACAGGAGAACAATGACGGAGAAGTGCAGTGTATCAAGCGTTTCCGCGTAGCTGACGAGAAGAGGGAGCGCGAAGCAGAGCTCCAGGCATGGATAGAGGCAGACCCACAGAGAGCTGAGAAATGGGGTACGACCCTATCCGCCATCGACAGCTATTATAAGCGTACCAATGATTACGAGAAGAGCCTCATCTGCTTCCGCGAGACCCTCGTGAAGGGCAGCAAGTACGCCCTGGCATCCAAGAGACTCAAGAACAATGGTCGCTCGAACAAGGTCTCCAGGGCACAGCTGTCGAAGCTTGTGGCAGACATCTACGCAGAGATGGACATGCGAGTGGAAAACGACCTGTTCGCATATTCTGTGCAGAAATATTACGAGAGCGTGGACTCATCATTCTGGGGAGCATACCAGAAGGAGCTGTACAGCAAGTTCGAGGGTGATGCCAGCGCCATTGCAGACTATCTTGTCAATGAATCATGGATGACAAAGGAGAAGGAAGTGGTGGAGTTCCTCACAGAGTCAGGCGACAAGTCCATCGAGTACTACCTGAACTGCCCGATGATCAGCTTCCTGTCTGACGTGAGCGTCTCTGACTTCAATGACAGGCTCATTGCCATAGTAGGCGAAGAGAGACTGCTTGAACACGAGCGCGCTTTCACTCATTCAATGTATCAGATGAACCTTGCCAAGGGCATCCCTCAGTATCCAAATGCAAACTCGACCATGCGTCTGACATACGGAACAGTGGGTGGCTATGAGCCTAATGACGGAGTCTGGCTCAAGTCTACCACATACACAAAAGGTATCCTCCAGAAGTATGATCCTTCATCATACGACTTCAACCTCAAGCCAGACTGGAAGGCACTGCTTGAGCTGGGCTCTTATGTAGGACCTGTAAACTTCCTCACCGACTGTGACATCACAGGTGGAAACAGCGGATCGCCAGTGCTCAACGCCAAGGGCGAGCTCATAGGCCTGGCCTTCGACGGAAACAAGGAGTCCCTTGCGAGCGATGTATCATGTACAGATGGATACAACCAATGTGTGTGCGTTGACATCAGGTACGTCCTCTGGACACTCAAGTATTATGCACACATGGATAGAATCATAGCAGAAATCAATGAATAAGTTCATCTCCTTCGCAGCGTGCGCCATCGTAGCTGCATCATGCGCCCATAAGCCAGCAGCCACCTGGAGCGAATATGAGTCTGTACTGATCTTCGATTCAGACTCCCTCATGAAAGTCCTCGTCATCGATGACCCGGCTGACTCTCTGTTCCTCAGAGACAAGAGCATTGACCTCACTACCGCAGACATCGACTCTGACATCTACCGCAAGCTGTCGAAGCTGATGCTCGCCACTGTCGTCCATGAGGACGGCGTGGGCATCGCAGGCCCTCAGGTCGGCATAGGCCGACGCATCGTGGCCGTCCAGCGCTTCGACAAGGAAGGAGAGCCATTCGAGGTCTATCCAAACATCAGGATAACCGCATTCAGAGGCGACAAGGAGCCCGGCGGAGAGGGCTGTCTCTCAGTTCCAGGATGGCGCGGCACTGTCAGTCGCTACCGCGACATCGACATCGCCTACACTTCCCCACTCACCCTGCACGACACTACAGAAACCGTCCAGGGATTCTCAGCTGTCATTTTCCAGCACGAGACCGATCACCTGGACGGAGTCATCTATATCGACAGGGCCGACACCCTGATGAGACGCTAGAGGTTATTTATAATCTGGTTAAGCATGACAACCAGCCTCTCAATGGTGGTCATGTGCTCCTGATGAACCATCTCTATCCTATCGGCCAGAGTGGCCAAGCTCGCCATAAACTGGGCTTTATGCTGCTCAAATTCCATGGCTGACACATATTCGGCGACGCTTCGAACTTGATAGTGACTCGCCGCTATCATAGCATCTATCTCCTCTCTCGAAGCACGTATCGATGCATTCACCATCTCAGACCTCATTGCAAGTTCATCGAGGGTCGCGACAAATGATGGATCCTGCGACATTGCATGTGCTTCCGCTATTCTCGCCTGAATCGCAGCAACGTTTGCCTGTTCTTCTGCCATGTTCCGGCCATTCATTTCACTCGAAACAGCAAGGCTCATATAGCACTCCTCCTTCCACTGAGCAGTAGAGATCATCCTGAAACCAGGGAAGTCTCTTTCAAGCTCGCTGATTATCTGCTCTACCATTCTTTCCAAGAAAGCCAAGTCGTAAAGCTTAATGTACTCGCCACTCGTTATGTGCTCTCTTATGTCCTTTATGACAGAAGCCTTATAGTCCGCCATAGCGCATAACTCCTCCCAAGACACTATCTCTGGCTGGCTCGAAACATACGAAGCAAATGCGTCAAGAATCGACTCAGAATTATCCGCATAGCTCAAGTAGTCGACTATACTCTCTGCCGCATCCCTTAAAGAGAAGCCCATGGCATTCTGAAGGGTCTTATTCTGAGCAGATGTCATCGATATTCCACTAGCATTGATCATGCTGATCAAAGACTGCAGATATGTATTTCTGGCAAGTATAGAAGAATATGCCGCATTAATTTCTGAGGCTACTCCCTGCAGGTCCACGATGGCAGACTGAACCTCTGCGATAGCTGCCTGTTTCCACGAAGTGACAGTATAGTTCTTGTTATCGCCACTTGTAAACGTCAGTGTCCCGAACGAAATCATAGTGCCTACGCCTACATTAAACACACGACCCGTGCTGAGGGAGCCTAACTTAGCGTATGGGCCACCAGTAATCCTACCATATGCCTCTATCATGACAGGGCCGTAAGCACCTGCAGGGACACTGACATAATAGTCCTTACCTGGTTCAAAGGTAGTCATATGTGTAGGATAGCCGACATACACATCAAGTGTATCTGACAGTGTCTCATGTCCACTGATGGTAGTCTTTCCAGAAGGAAGTTCTATTCTCATCTCTCCACCGAATACTTTCCTTCCAGGGAAAATGAAGCGAAGCTGACTGATAGACGAGGATCCCTCAGCCACCTTGAAATGCAGCATTCCATCCACAGGGTTGAACTTGAGTTCATCATTACCCACGCCAAGCATGGTAAGGGCGTACTTATCTATACCCGTACCCGCATCGAGAGTCTGACGGTTAGACACCTGACGTCTAATCCACATAGCCTCCGAGTCAAACATCATACCCGCAGAAGCAGGATAGATGGCGAAATATGAGTCCTGGAAATGAGTGAGTTCACCTGTAAAGGTAGCGACTCTACCACTATTTGATGACATGCTGAACTGTACAGGTTCATATCTCTTGATCTCCTTTCCAGAATTCGTATTCATCAAATCCACGTAGTCGTATACCACGATCTGGTCTTCATCGTCCCATACTATAGCTCTTGAAGCACTGATGGACGCCTTGGTTTCCTCACCAATGACGGCAGTGAAGGTCTTCGTCAAACTCTCCCCATCAAGTGCAAGCCTCTGTGTCTCTTTCAAGTTCCAATGAATACCCTGAAGATGACCAGACCTAAGGACTACATCCGAAGCAAAATGAGATAGGAGCTCATAACGATACTGGTCGGTAGTAAGGTACATCCTGATTTCATCACCTGCGTGGATGGTAGCAGGAGCCACGGACATCATGGCATAATTCTCGACCTCCTCTCCTTCTACCATCTGGGTGCTTCCGATTACCCATGGATGGTTTGAATAGTCAGCTGTAACGTATGCACTATAAGGATAATCAGGATAGTGATCCATATCACCGGTCATTCTGTACACTTCACCTTCATCAGAGACTACCATTATACCTGACAATGGCGTCCCAGGGACACAGAATGTCAGTTTCTTGACGGTCTCCCCCTCTCCAATGCCGTCTATCTTAAAATACAATGCACACATCGGACGATAGAACTCCAGATTATCAAGAGTTATACTCTGAGAAGAGAAATCCACATCAACCGGTTTGCTGACCAAAAGATATGACCGAGGATCAAGGTTAGACACCTCTGGATACTGGATGGCTGGGAGTCCAATGCGCCAGTACCACTGATAGTTATCCGTTTCTGGGGTATAGTCATAGGATAAGCCAGCATAGGCTTCAGCAGGAAAATATCCTCCAAGTCTGTGAACTCCCAGATAACTCTCTGGCATATCGTAGAAGGTACCTCTGAACGTACCCATGTACGAATTCTCGCGGTTAACATTCGTCAAGTCTGCACCATAGAAGTCCGCGTCGTTCTTAAAGACATCATTCACATCACCCACAATTGCCATTAGATTATCGCCCGGCTGCCACATCGGGTAGAAAGACAACCTTCCTACTCTATCCAGAATAACCTTTGTATCTGCCTGGACATCATTCATCTTTGCAATGATAGTGATACCACGCCCATTAATAGGCTGATCGACAGGCTGATCAACAGACCTCATACAAGACACTGTCATAGAAACCGCGATAGCGAAAAGCACGGCTAATTTTAATATGTTTTTCATAATGCTACGCCTTTTAAAATTCCAAGATAGTATCATCATCGTCCGGGCCAAGTTCTCCGCCTGGTGTACCTGGTTCTCCATAACTTATGCACACCACACCTTCATTAGAGAGGGCGCATATCTCTATTCCTGGAGAAGAATAGACATCGTAAAGTTGTTCATCGTAGTATTTCATCATATGATCAATATGCGGGTTAATAGCGCACATCAAGCCAAAGATAATCAATAATTTAGATTATTCAAAACCACATAGGCCACCTATTATATACAAATAAAGAGAGTCTGGTTCATTTATAACCAGACCCTCTTTATACTAATCTGTTTGGTACTAGATGATACCCTGCTCAAGCATAGCGGTAGCGACCTTCATGAAGCCGGCGATGTTTGCGCCCTTCACGTAGTCGATGTGTCCGTCAGGCTGTGTTCCGTACTTCACGCAAGCCTCGTGGATAGAGTCCATGATGAAGTGGAGCTTCTCGTCAACTTCCTTGCCGCTCCAGCTGATATGTGAAGCGTTCTGAGTCATCTCGAGACCTGAAGTAGCCACACCACCAGCATTCACTGCCTTTCCAGGAGCAAAGAGGATTCCATTGTTCTGGAAATAGTGGATCGCAGCTGGCTGACATCCCATGTTCGATACCTCGCAGCAGCACCAGCAGCCATTTGCCTTAAGTTCCTTGGCATCCTCCTCTGAAAGCTCGTTCTGGAATGCGCATGGAAGAGCGATGTCGCACTTCACGCTCCACGCCTTCTTTCCAGGGGTGAACACTGCCTTTCCAGGGAACTTTGTAGCCATGTCCTCTACCATGTTTCTGTTTGAGGCACGCATGATGAGCATGTAGTCGATCATCTCCTTGGTGATACCCTCAGGGATCTCGCATACTCCGTCTGGACCAGAGATAGCTACTACCTTCGCACCGAGCTCGACAGCCTTGATAGCTGCGCCCCATGCTACGTTACCGAAGCCTGAGAGAGCCACCTTGCAGCCAGCGATATCCTTTCCAGCCTTGTGGAGAAGGTTCTGGGTGAAGTAGAGGGCACCGAAACCTGTAGCCTCTGGACGAAGGATAGAACCTCCCCATGTAGCGCCCTTACCGGTAAGCACACCTGTGTTGTACTCACGAGCAAGCTTCTTGTACATGCCGTAGAGGTAACCGATCTCGCGACCACCTACACCTACATCACCAGCAGGAATATCCTGGTCTGGGCCGATGCACTGCCAGAGCTCAGTCATGAATGCCTGGCAGAAACGCATGATCTCATCATTTGACTTGCCTACTGGATCGAAGTCAGAGCCACCCTTTGCGCCACCCATAGGAAGAGTGGTAAGCGCATTCTTGAATGTCTGCTCGAAACCGAGGAACTTAAGCATCGATGGGGTCACAGCTCTGTGGAAACGCAAACCACCCTTATATGGGCCGATAGCGCTGTTGAACTGGATACGATAGCCGGTGTTTGTCTGCACCTCACCTCTGTCGTCCACCCATGTGACGCGGAAAGAGAAGATACGGTCAGGCTCAACCATTCTCTCAACGATCTTTGCCTGCTCAAACTCCGGATGCTGATTGTATACTTCCTCAACTGACTCAAGAACCTCCTGCACTGCCTGGAGGTACTCGCTTTCTCCAGGATACTTAGCCTGGAGCTTAGCCATGATTACTTCTGTTTTCATTCTATACTATAATTGGTTATTAGTTAGTGTCATTGATTATTTTACTTCCCAGGTGCTGCCGCTGTGAAGAAGATCGTCCATGCAGTGAATCTTTGACTTCATCATGACGTCCTTGACCTGATCACGTACCCCGTCATCATAAGTTACATCCTTGACGTCGCGGATCACTCCGAGAGCGACAGGATAGTCAGGGTACTTCATATCTGCAAGCATCATATGGATGCCTATGTAGTCAGTGTGTGCATCGTGAACGAGGATATCATCCTCAGTGACACCATCCTCTCCGATGGTCACCACCTTAAGCTTCATGCCATCCAGCACGAGACCCTTGTCGTGGTTCTTTCCGAAGATCATCTTCTCACCATGACGAAGGACAATGGTACGGTCAGCCTTCACTGCAGGATCTGTGATGTCCTTGTGGGTACCATCATTGAAGATGACACAGTTTGTGAGCATCTCCATCACTGATGTACCATCGTGAAGAGCGGCCATGGTCATGATCTCCTCGTTGAGCTTAAGCTCGGTGTCGAGACTGCGGGCGAAGAAGGTACCCTTCGCGCCAAGCACAAGGCTACCAGGGGTGAATGGATGCTCCACAGTTCCATAAGGAGACGTCTTCGTGATGGCTCCGAATCTGGAGGTAGGAGAATACTGGCCCTTGGTAAGACCATAGATCTGATTATTGAAAAGGATGATGTTTATGTCGATGTTACGACGGATAGCATGGATGAAATGGTTACCACCGATAGCGAGAGCATCACCATCTCCGCACGCCTGCCATACGGTAAGGGTAGGGTTCGCCACCTTGATACCGGTAGAGATAGCAGTAGCACGTCCATGGATGGAATGGAAGCCATAAGTGTCCATGTAGTATGGGAGACGTGATGAGCATCCGATACCAGATACCACTACATAACGCTCCTTCTCATATCCGAGAGCCTGACTTACCTTAGGAAGGGCTCTCTGAAGAGCTGCAAGTACGGCGTGGTCACCGCAGCCAGGGCACCAGCGTACTTCCTGGTCGCTCTTGAAATCCTTGAATGTCAAATTTGCCATAATTACATCTCCTTTGTGATAGCGTCAACCAGCTCCTGAACGAGGAATGGCTGACCCTGAACCTTGTTAAACTGCTTGAAATCAACCTTAGGGAACTCACCTCTGAGGTAGTTTACGAACTGACCGCTGTTAAGCTCACAGACGATTACCTTCTCGAACTTGGAGAGAACATCGGCTGTGTTCTTTGGCATAGGCTTGATATAGTCGAAGTGAGCGAATGAAACCTCCTTGCCACCCTCACGGATAGCATTCACCGCTGAAAGAAGGTGACCATAGGTACCACCCCAGCCTACTACGAGAAGCTTTCCGCTCTCTGGACCATCTACCTTGAGCTCTGGGATGAAGTCTGCGATCTTCTGGACCTTCGCCTCACGCTCTGCTACCATGAGAGCATGGTTTGCAGGATCAGTAGAGAGCACACCTGCATGGGTCTTCTCGAGACCACCTACACGATGCTCGAAGCCCTTCATTCCTGGTACAGCCCACTGACGAACGAAAGTCTCAGCATTTCTCTCGAAAGGCTTGAACTTCTCACCCTCAGCGAGAACGCCTGTAGCGAATGGTGGCTTGATCTCAGGATACTCAGACATGCTAGGGATGAGCCATGGCTCAGAACCGTTTCCGAGGAAGCCCTCTGTAAGGAGAAGGACTGGGGTCATGTGCTCGAGGGCGATCTTTGCTGCGTTGAATGCTGCATCGAAGCAGTTCGCTGGAGAGTGAGCGGCAACGATAGCCACTGGACACTCACCATTACGGCCGTAGAGTGCCTGACCGAGGTCAGTCTGCTCTGTCTTCGTAGGAAGACCTGTAGAAGGGCCACCTCTCTGTACATCCACTACCACGAGAGGAAGCTCAGCCATCACAGCGAGACCGAGAGCCTCACTCTTGAGGGAGAGACCAGGTCCTGAGGTGGTGGTAACAGCGAGATTTCCCGCGTAAGATGCGCCAATGGCGGTACAGATACCTGCGATCTCGTCCTCTGCCTGGAGGGTCTTTGCGCCAAGGCTCTTATGGATAGCGAGCTCCTCGAGGATAGCGGTAGCAGGTGTGATAGGGTATGAACCGCAGAAGAGTGGGAGATGTGACTTCTCAGATGCTGCGAGAAGTCCCCAAGCTGTAGCCTGGTTACCTGTAATGTTACGGTAGGTGCCCTTCTTCTGTGGAGCAGGCTCAATGGTATAGGTATTTGGAATAGCCTGGATATTTGCAGCGTAGTTGAATCCGTCGTTGAGCACCTTCTTGTTAGGCTCGATGACCTCTGGGTGCTTCTTCGCGAACTTGCGCTCAAGATACTGATAGATGTACTCGAGCGGACGGCTGTAGATGTAGCAAGCCATACCGAGTGTGAACATGTTCTTGCACTTGTGGATAGCCTTTGCGTCCATGCCGCTGTCCTTGAGGCTCTCCTCGGTAAGGGTGGTGATAGGCGCGATGATGAGGGCCCTATCCTCCACGTGAAGCTCTGTGAATGGATTCTCTGTAGTGAAACCAGCCTTGGTCATACCAGCCACATCGAATGCGTCCTCGTCAACGAGAATCATGGCTGTAGGCTTGCACCACTTGGCATTTGCCTTGAGGGCTGCAGGGTTCATGGCCACAAGAAGGTCACAGAAATCTCCTGGGGTGTTAATGTCGCCGGAGCCAATGTGAACCTGGAAACCAGAGACACCTGATACGGTGCCATGAGGGGCTCTGATCTCTGCTGGATAATCAGGGAATGTAGACAATCCGTTTCCGTAGATCGCTGACATATCAGCAAAAAGAGATCCGGTGAGCTGCATGCCATCACCCGAATCTCCCGCGAAGCGAATTACAACATCTTTAGTGTCAATTACTTTATGTTGCATATCTTTATATAAATAAAATTTTGTAGCAAATCAGTCCGCAAATGTAATAATAATAAAACGATTTTAGTCAATTTTTACCAATTATTTAGCATAAAAAAAAGCCGGCCACTAGGACCGGCTTCTGAATGTCTGGATTTGATTACTGCTGCATAGCTGCTGCCTGTGCCTGGAGCTCTGCCTGGAGAGACTCGATGGTACGGTCGTCAGCGATGTTGAGGGCCTTGCGAGCTGCTGGGGTAAGGTCTGTGCTCTGTGCATCATCTACATAGAGAAGAGTGGTGACGTCGAACACATAGATGTACTTGCCTTCCTTTGCAAGAGCCTGAACAGTCTCATTGGCCTTCTGATAGATAGGGGCCATGAGCTGCTGCTGCTGCTGCTGAAGCTCGTTCTGTACGTTCTGGCCGAACTCCTGGATGCGAGCCTGCATGTCTGAAAGCTCCTTCTCCTTGCTCTCACGGATGGTCTGGGTCCATGAAGCAGCCTTCTGCTGATACTGCTGGTACTTGCCCTGGAACTCCTCAACCATAGCCTGATATGTCTCATCAGCTTCCTTGCTGGCAGCGTTCATCTGAGCTCTGGCAGCGTCAGCCTCTGGCATGAGGGTAACAAGCTCCTGGAAGTTAACATGAGCGAACTTGTTCTGTGCGAAAGCAGCGACAGAAGCGAATGCCATAGCGGCGATCAAAATAATCTTCTTCATAATTATTATTAGTGTTTTTATTTGTTATCAATTAGAACTGCTGACCGATCACGAAGTGGAACTGGCTCCTTCCGTTTGTAGGATCGTCAAATCCGTAGCCCCAGTCGACACCAAGGAGTCCGACCATAGGGAGGAATACTCTCACGCCGACACCCGCACTTCTCTTGATCTGGAATGGGTTGAAGTCTCTGATATCCGCCCAGCAGTTACCTCCCTCGAGGAATGCCAGTACAAAGATAGTAGACTGTGGCTGAAGAACTACAGGATAACGGAGCTCAACAGTGAACTTGTCGTATACGTTACCGGCATAAGCATAACCATTAGTATTATAGTTAGATGCCTGGTAAGGAGTAAGCGAGTAGTTCTGGTATCCACGGAGTGAGACAACCTCTGAACCGTAAGTGCTGTATCCTGACATACCGTCACCGCCGACGAGGAAGCCCTCGAATGGTGAGTATCCCCAGTTTCTGTTATAGTAGCCAAGGTATCCGAACTGGGCTCTGGTCATGAGGACGAGGTTCTCGATGAGCTTCGTGTACATGGTACCAGACAGCTTCCACTTATGATACTCGATCCATCTATAGCGGTTCTGGGCGCTCCAGTTGTTATAGTTCACCTTCTTAGGGTCAGATACTGACACCCTGTTTCCTTCTGCGTCGTAGTCATACTTCCTGAACAATGAGAAAGGAGGAGTGAGCTGGAGGGAAGCCGTGAACTCAGATCCCTGACGAGGGTAGATCTGCTGGTCGGTAGAGGTACGGTTCAATGTAGCCTGATAGCTGATGTTGTGTGAAGAACCATCATCAAAGATGAAGTAGTTCGAGTACCAGTTGGTCAGCTTATATGACTGCCAGCTGAGACCGTTGTAGAACACGAAGTAGTTATCTGGCCACTTGAGGCGCTTACCCAGGGAAGCAGATGCTCCGAACACCTCCATCTGCCTGTCGTGGCTAAGGATGTTATAGTAGAGCAATGAGTTCGTCTGACGGGTATAGTAAGCAGACAGGTTCAATGAAGTAGGCTTCTTACCGAAGAGCCAAGGCTCTGTGAAGCTTGCGGTCATCGCGGTATAGTAAGTACCGTTTGTCTGGAATCTGAATGCCAGGTTCTGTGCATCTCCGAGAGGAACTGGCCTCCACGCGCTCTTGTCAAAGAAACGATGGGTAGAGAAGTTGTTGAAGCTTACTCCGACCGTGGCCACGAATGTGTTTCCACCCCAACCACCGGAAAGCTCAAGCTGAGATGAAGGCTTCTCCGTTACATTGTAGATAAGGTCTACAGTGTTATTCAGCTGGTTAGGAATGATGGAATATCCCTTGGTTGCATCCATGATGGCCTCTGGGTCGAACTGACCCAGCGAAGCGATCTCTCGGATGGATCTCTCGAAGTCTGTCTGGCTGAAGAGGTAGCCTGGGCGGGTAAAGATCTGACGGCGCACGATCTTCTCGTTCGTCAGGTCGTTACCGTTGATCACGATATTGTTCAAGGTAGCAGGCTTGCCCTCAGTTATGCGCATCTCTACATCCACAGAATCATTCTGGATGTTAAGCTCGACAGGAGTCACATTGAAGAAGAGGTAACCATTGTCACGATAAAGCTTGGATACGCCGTAATCGGACTCCTTCTCACCTCCCTGGAGACGCTTCTCCATGGTTACAACGTCATAGACGTCTCCCTTCTTGATGTCGAGGAGCTGGTTCAGCTGATCAGTGCTATAAACTGAGTTACCGGTCCAGGTGATATCTCTGAAGTAGTACCTGTCGCCCTGCTCGACCACGAGGTCGATACCAAGTCTCTTAGGCTCTACATAGTAGATGGAATCCCTGACAAGTCTGGCATCACGGTAACCTGCTTCATTGAAGGCAGTGATGAGGCTGCGCTTGTCGTTTGGATACTCCTTTTCGTTGAATTTCTTGGAATTAAAGAAGTTATACCACTTCTTCGCCTTGGTCTTCTTCATGGACTTCGCGAGCTTGAACTCCTTGAGCGACTCGTTTCCTATGAAGTTTATGTCCCTGATCTTGATCTTCTCGCCCTTGGTCACAGCGAAGTTCACGAGGATCGCGTTCTTGATCAATGTATCCTTCTGCACCTCTGGGGTCACCTCGCACTGGAGGAAGCCCTTCTCGTAATAGAATCTCTTGATGATGTCGCATGAAGTCTTCGACACGAAGTCAGAGAACTCACCACCTCTACGCAGGTTAAGTCTCTCCAGGAGCTCCTTCTGCTGGCCCTTAGGCACGCCTGAGAAAGTCCATCTGGAAACACGAGGGCGCTCCTTGATCTTGATCTTGAAGAAAGCGGAGTCACCGTTCTCGCTGAAATGGTCGATGGAAAGCTCCACGTCCTCAAAGAAATGCTGGTCCCAGAGCTTCTTGATGGCTGATGAGATATCATCACTTGGCACCTCCACTACCCTACCGGTATTCAACCTGGTCAGGTTCACGATCTGCTCGGTGCTGAAATATGTATTTCCTTCCACGGTCACACCACCCACATAGTAGTTATGCGGACGGTTGTAATCTACCACGATATCACTCTGCTGTGCCCTCGCCACAAAAGGGGCTATCACGAGGAGCAGCAAAGCGAAATATTTCTTATCTATTCTCATTAATTGATCTTATCACGGAATAACAAACTGCAAATATACGGAATTATTTGACTTTTCCATAACGCCTGTCCCTAGAAGCATACTCTTTCAATGCTGAAAAGAACTGCTCCTTACGGAAATCAGGCCACAACGTTTCATCAAAAAGCAGCTCTGAATATGCACCCTGCCACAGAAGGTAGTTACTCATGCGCTTCTCTCCAGATGTACGGATGATAAGATCCGGGTCTGGATAGCCAGCGGTGACCAGATAGCGGCTGAAATCCTCTTCGGTAAGGGCGTCAAGCTCCTCCTCGCGACCTGCATACTCCACAGCGATGCGCTTCGCTGCCTGCATGATATCCCACTTGCCGCTGTAGCTGAGGAAGATGATCATGGTGAGGGTGGCATTTGCCTCCGTCTTCTTCATGAGGTCATCGATAGCAGTATTAAGGCTCTTCGAGAGTCTCTCCCTGTGGCCAAGGACCACGAAACGGACACCATTGTCCATCAAGGTGGAGAACTCGTCGATCATCGACTTGAACATGAGCTCCATGAGGGTGGAAACCTCCTGCTCGGGACGTCCCCAGTTCTCCTCGGAAAAGGCGAAAAGCGAGAGCACCTTCACACCCGCTTCCACCGCAGCCTCCGTACATGCGCGAACGCTTCCTACGCCTTCCAGATGCCCCTGGACGCGCTCCATTCCACGAGACTTCGCCCAACGACCATTTCCATCCATGATGATGGACACATGTACCGGGATCTTCTTATCTAGTTCCATTGGTTCAAAATTACATGTTTCTGACATCTTCCCCCCAGAAGAGCTTGTTCTTCAGCGCTTCGATGAAGTTTGACTTCGAGGGGCGAAGCATCTTGAGCGAAAACTGTGCCAGTCGCACACTGATTTTCGCGCCCTGCTCCACTTCCATGTTTCTGTTGTCCATAGTCATCCTCACTTTCGCGTCGCGAGAATGCACCGTGATGTCCACTTCCGCCGTGTCAGGCACCACCAGAGGGCGCAGGTTAAGGTTATGCGGAGAGATAGGGGCAATGATGAGGACCTTCGAAGCCGGCAGGCAGATAGGGCCGCCGACGCTCAATGAGTAGGCGGTCGAGCCAGTGCTGGTGGCTACCAGAAGGCCATCGGCCCAGTAGGTAGGCAGCGGCACGCCGTCCACTGAGACGTCCACGCCGAGCATGGCCGCGCCCAGTCTGGAGACACATACTTCATTGAATGCGAAAGGATTATCTATAGGAGCCATGCCACGCACTGAAGCCTCCAGCACGGAGCGGTCCTCAAGCAGATACTCGCCGCTCTTGATGAGAGCAGGCACCTCTTCAGGCTGGTTCGCCGAGAGGAAGCCCACCCTGCCCATGTTCACACCCACCACGGGGATACCCGCTGGCGCGGCAATGGTAGCGGCCGACAGCAGTGTGCCATCGCCTCCGACACTCAGGAGCAGCCCGGTGGAAGGCTGAAGGTCTGCGGTAGTCTTCACCTCGTAGCACTCCAGACCATCATCCTCAAGCTTCTTTCTCAAGGCAATGAACCTGGCATCATCGTGCAGACTGGTCTTCTTTATGTAGTATGCTGCTTTCATCTATCTGACTTAAAGGACTTCAAAATTAAAGATTTTTTGACAGTTTTGCGCAATAAAATATATATTTGTAGCACTTAACATATATAGACATGACCAGACTGAGTGTAAACATAAACAAGATCGCCACCATCAGGAACGCCCGTGGAGGCAATATGCCTGATGTGAAACTGGCAGCGATAAACTGCGAGAAGTTCGGTGCAGAGGGCATCACAGTCCATCCAAGACCAGACGAAAGACACATCCGCTATGAGGATGTAAGGCAGATAAGGCCTATCATCACCACCGAGTTCAACATCGAGGGAAACCCTATCCCTAGCTTCGTGGACCTCGTCTGTGAGGTGGTTCCAGACCAGGTGACCCTGGTTCCAGACGGTCCAGACGCCATCACTTCAAATGCCGGCTGGAACACTCTGGCAAACAAGGAATTCCTCACAGAGATGTGCGCCACCTTCAAGGCGAAGGGCATACGCACATCCATCTTCATCGACCCAGACCCTCGCATGGCAGAGGGCGCCGCGGCGTGTGGCGCCGACAGAGTCGAGCTCTACACCGCCGGCTACGCTGAGATGTATCCATCAAACCCAGAAAAGGCCATTGCAGACTATCTGAAGGCAGCCCAGAGGGCGAAGGAATGCGGCCTGGGACTGAACGCCGGACACGACCTCAGCCTCGAGAACCTGGAGTACTTCATCCGCACCATTCCATGGACCGACGAGGTATCCATAGGCCACGCTCTCATCAGCGATGCGCTCTATATGGGACTTGAGAAAACAATAGCTTCTTATCTTTCAAAGATCAAGATTTTTTAATTAAATTTGCACTTTACACACGATTTAACATAAAAAATCAATAAAATGAGAAAAATCACATCTATCATCTGCAGCACTGTAGCACTGTCTGCAGCTATCGTTTTTGCATCTTCATGCAACCAGCAGACAGCAAACACCGCAGCAGGTGAGACCACTACCGTCGAGGGTCCTCAGAAGGGTGCCATCGTTTTCTTCAACCTTGACAGAGTCATCGCAGAGTACGACTTCGCTAACGACCAGAAGGCAGTCCTCGAGACCAAGGTTCAGAGCATCGAGCAGGAGCTCACCAGAAGAGGAAACAAGCTCCAGAGCGACGCGAACACCTTCGCTGACAAGGTAAACAAGGGCCTTCTTACCCGTTCAGTAGCTGAGCAGCAGAACGCCAAGCTCCAGCAGCAGCAGAACGATTTCCAGAACTACTATGCTCAGAAGCAGCAGGAGATGGGCGAGGAGCAGGCTGTGACCATGAACCAGATCGCTGACGCCATCAACTCATTCGTCCTCAAGTTCAACGAGGAGAAGCAGTACGCCATGATCATCACCACCCAGGGTGACATCCTCTCAGCACCTGTAGTTTGCGCTAACCCTGAGCTCGACATCACCGACGCTATCATCGCTGGTCTCAACGCAGAGTACGTAAAGACCAAGAACGCTGAAACAAAGTAAGTTTTGAGAATAGCCATACTGTCCTGTTTCTACCCCTTCAGAGGAGGAATCTCCCAGTTCAATGCCAGCCTGTACGGCGAGCTCGGGAAAGACCATGTCGTCAAGGCTTTCTCCTTCAAGAGGCAGTATCCAGAGTTCCTTTTCCCAGGAAAGACACAGTATGTGACACCTGACGACGAAGCCGTACCAGTAGAGGCAGACGCCCTGCTGGATACGGCTTGGCCGTTTTCTTATATCAGCACATTGAAGGCCATAAAGGCCTGGAATCCAGACATCCTCATCATGAGATACTGGATGTCATGGTTTGCGCCATCACTCGGGTTCATTGGACGCCACATGCCGAAGGGATGCAAGGTTATCGGCATACTTGACAATGTAATCCCTCACGAGCCTCATTTCTTCGACAGGCCGCTCACCAAGTACTTCCTGTCAGGATGCGATGGCTGCGTGACACTGTGTGGCGAAGTGGCACAGGACCTTCTGGACATCAAGCCAGACGCCACCCACAAGGTCCTCTATCACCCGCTCTACTCACATTTCGGCGAGAAGCTCTCTCGCGAGGAGGCAGAGCAGACGCTTGGGCTTGCCCCAGGGAAGAAGAACATCCTGTTCTTCGGGCTCATCAGGAAATATAAGGGACTGGACATCCTTCTCAAGGCCTTTGACCGCCTGGGAGATGACTACCAGCTCATAGTCGCAGGCGAGCCGTACGGCTCCTTCGACGAGTATCAGAAGATCATTGACGCCTCTCCAAACAAGGAGAGGATCCATCTCTTCCCTCAGTACATCAAGGATTCTGAGGTGAAGAAGTATTTCTCCGCAGCGGACGTGACCGTGCTCCCATACAGGAGCGCCACCCAGAGCGGAATCAGTTCTGTCTCATACCATTTCGAGGTGCCTATGATAGTCACGTCGGTGGGCGGACTCAAGGAGACCATTGGAGACAGAGGCACGGGAATCACAGCCAAGGAAGTGACTCCTGAGTGCATCAGGGAAGAAATTGAAAACTATTTTGCACAGCCATCGCTGAAGGAAGACTTCATCGAGAACATCAGGCGCGAGAAGATCCGTCTGTCTTGGAGCAGATTTTGCAGAGAGCTCCTTGATTTCGTGCACACCATATAAACCTGACCATCATGAAGAGTTCAGTATACGCAGCCGTAGCCGGCATGCTTCTCTTAGGTTCAGCCTTCTGCGCAAACGCCCAGACCGAAGGTTATAACCAGTCCCCTGTCACCATATCCAAGGATAAGGTGAAGAAGAATGGCACCAGCTACTATTCACATGTAGTCCTCGAGAAGCAGACCTTGTATTCCATCAGCAAGACCTATGGAGTGACCATACAGCAGATCTACGATGCAAACCCCACACTCGACCTTGAGAGAAACGGCCTGAAGAAATATCAGGTGCTCCTCATACCTGCTGTCGAGAGTGCGAGTCCAGCCGAAGCACCAGCTGCAAAGGAAGCAGAGCCTGCTCCAGAGGTAAAGCCAGAGGAGGTGAAGACCGTTTCTGGACAGGAGTACAGGGTACACATTGTCAAGTGGTACGAGGACATCAGGAGCATTGCGAAGAAGTATGGCCTCACGCCTGAGGATATCATGAGATATAATCACCTCGAGTCATCAGCGCTCGAGTGGAAGCAGCAGCTGAAGATCCCTGTAGACCCATCAGCCATCCCGCAGGAGACAGTAAAGCCAGTAGCTATCGACGTGCCAGCACCAAAGACAGAAGAAATTGTCCCAGAGGCAGATACCAAGCCTGAGGAAGAGGAGTCCGACGGTCTTGGAGGACTCTGGAGCAAGGGGCAGAAGAAGGTTTCAGCCAGCCTTATCATCCCTCTGGATGCGGCTTCATCCACTCCGAACGAGAACAACTTCGACTTCTACAGCGGAGTGCTTCTGGCGATCCGCGACCTCGCCAAGGAAGGAATCAGCACAGACCTTCATGTGTATGACTGTGCAAAGAAGATAAACATCATTGCAGCCGACATCCAGGGCAGCGATGTAGTCATCGGACCTATCTCCTCAGCAGACCTGTCCACAGTGCTCAGCATCTTCCCTAAGAGCACCGGTATAGTCTCACCTATCGAGCCTAAAGCAGAGTCGCTTGTCGCATCGCATCCAAACCTCATCCAGGTACCGGCATCTACCACCAGCCAGTGCGAGGAACTCATCCAGTGGCTCAAGGACGAGAAGAGATGGAATGACAAGGTCATCCTCTTCAGCGAGTCCGGCGTCACCCCTAGTGCCAATGCCACTACCATCATCGAGAGCCTGAAGAACTCAGGTATCAGCTATGAGACCATCTCATATAACGTCAAGGACGGAAGATCCGGAGCAAACCGCCTGGAGAGCCTTCTCACAAAGACTGCGGCAAACAGAATCGTCATCGCCTCTGAGAACAAGGCATTCCTCAATGACGTCATCAGGATATCGAATTCATTGGCAAACAAGAAGTTTGACATCGCGCTCTACTGCCCATCCAGAGTAAGGGGTTACGACGACCTCGAGGTGGAGCATTTCCATAACACAAACATGCACGTAACACTCTCCTACTTCGTGGACTATAGCGACAGCAGGGTGAAGACCTTCCTCAAGACATATCGTGCGCTTTATGGAAAGGAGCCAAGCATGGTAGCGTTCAAGGGCTACGACGCAGCCTACTATGCCATCAAGATGCGCTCCCTGTACGGAGCTTCATGGATCAGGAAGATCGACACCAAGCCAGGTACTGGCCTGCAGGCTGATTTCCGCTTCCAGCAGACCCCTGATGGTGGCCATGTAAACAAAGCGGTCCGCAGAGTACTCTACGAACCGTCATTTGATATCACGCTTGTCAGATAATCTTATTCCGCGAGAAGCTTTCTAGCATTTGCCACGGCCTCGTCCGATACAGACGAGCCGCTGAGCATTCGCGCCACCTCCATGACTCTCTCCTCTGCAGACAGACGCGAGATGTGTGAAGTGGACTTGTCAGTAGCCTGATCATACTCACGAGACACCACGAAATGAGCATCGCCCTTCGCCGCCACCTGTGGCAGATGGGTGATGGCAAACACCTGCATCTCCTTGCCCATGGTGCATATCATGGAGCCCATCTTGTCTGCGACACTTCCGGAAACGCCCGTGTCGATCTCATCAAAGATCATGGTAGGCATGTCACAGAAATGAGCCATGAGCGCCTTGAGGCTGAGCATGATGCGCGAGATCTCACCTCCAGAGGCGCATTTACCTATCTCCACAGGGTTCTTGCCCGTCGAAGAGAAGAGGAACGCCACCTCATCCTTACCGGTGGCTGAGAGAGGCGCTTCTGAGACAGAAACCTCAAACACAGACCTGTCAAGCTCAAGAAACCTGATCGATGAGAGCATCTCTACGGAGAACTTCTCGGCGGCCTTACGACGCAGCTGCGAGAGCTCAGAAGCCACCTCATCGATATGCTTGCGCTCTGCCGCTATAGCCTTCAGCAGTTCCTCCTTCTTATCCTCCAATGCTGTCGAGTCAAAGAGGGCCTGAGAATACTCATCACGAAGGGCAATGAGCTCGGCTTCAGTGCGGCATGAGTACTTGGTGAACAGGTCATAGATGAGAGCCATCCTGGACTCCACCTTCTCAAGCCTGTCTGAAGAGACATTTATCCTGGCGTTCTGGCTAGCCACCTCGTCGAGGATATCATCAAGCTCAATCCTTGCAGAATCAAGTCTGGAAGTAATGGACTCCACCTCAGGGACAAAAGCCTGGATCTTCGACAGCATCTTCCCGGCCTCTTTCAGCATAGCCGATACAGACTCACCGTCTCCCGATGGGGAAAGCATCTGCTCGACGCCGTCAAAGGCAAGTTTTATCTCCTCTGCATTTGCCAGCTGACGCTGCTCCGCCTCGAGCTCTTCGAGCTCTCCGTCGCGAAGGTGCGCCGCATCAAGGCGAGAGAACTGGCTTTCGTTATAACTCTTCTCGGCAGAGAGACGACCCAGTCGCTCCTCCACCTCTCGAAGGCTTGATGAGAGGTCCTGAAGGCGCGCCCAAGAGGACTTGCACTCAGAGAGCGTAGACTGGTCTCCAGCATACGCATCAAGCACAGACAGCTGATAATGTCTGTCAGTAAGAAGCAAGCTCTGATGCTGAGAGTGGATATCTATCAGAAGTGATGAGAGAGCAGACAGGACGTTTACCGGCACCGGACAGTCGTTCACGAAGGAACGGGAGCGACCTGACTTGTTCACTACCCTCCTTACTATTACATGACCATCTTCCCACTCTACGTCTGCTTCCTCAAGTATGGATCTCAAAGCCTCGTCGTGTCGATCTATGTCGAATTCAGCCTCCACCACACATCCATCCGCACCTTCGCTTATGGCCCCGGCATCTGCCTTCGCGCCCATCAGCAGGGACAATGCCCCAAGCAAAATGGACTTTCCGGCTCCAGTCTGGCCAGTAATAATGATTAAACCCTCCGGAAAATCTATTTCCAGAGAGTCTATCAATACATAGTTCTGAACACTCAGCTTGCGTAGCATAGCTGCAGAATATTACTCCTCGTCCTTAGCTCTAGGAGACTTGACTGAGAACTCAGCCTCATCCTGCTTAGCTCTTCTGAAGTAGAGCTCACCATTCTCAAACTCGGTGATGGCTACGAGGTCTGGCTTAGGCTGACGCTCATAGTACTTCGAGATCTCGATCTGCTCCTTGTTCTCGAATACCTCGTCCATGGTATCGCGCTCTGTCTTGAAGTCCTCGAGCTTCTTTGAAAGCTCCTTCTTCTCTGCGATAGCGATCTGGTTTGCTCTCTTATAGAGTACAACTACTGACTCGTAGATGTTTCCTGTAGGCTCTGCAAGGTTCTTGATATCCCTTGTGACTGTGTTTGTAGGGACTTTCTTCTTAGTTTCCATTATATGTCTGTTCTTTATGTTACAATATATGTACTATACGAGGGTTACGGAAAGTTTCAAAAATTTTCATTACTCTTCCGTTTCCTCTGCGCTCGGTGCCACTGTAGCGTATCTTCCAAGCTTCTTCTGGACTTTCTTGTAGAGTCCATCGACCTCTCTTCTGTGCGATGACTCTGGATACTCTCCGATGAAGTTCAGATAGTCATCCACAAAGGTCAGGAATCTCTCCTTCTGCTTCGCTGGCACCGACATCTCGGCATATCTGTATGACGCCACGGCTGTGTAGTAGAGGATATCCTCTCTGTAGAGGTTATCAGAATCATCCTTGAGCACATTCTTGAGAGCCACCCTGGCAGCCTTGTAATCCTCCATCTTGAAGTAGAGGACTGCTGACTCATAGGCCTTCCTGTCCAGTCTCTCGTTAAGATCCTCCACCATGCTCTGGCAGATATCCAGATAAGGAGTGGTAGGATACTCTGACAGATACTCACCTATGGCAGTAAGTGCCGTATAGGTAGGAGTCTGGTCGAGCTCATAACGAAGGGTGTTTCTGTACAGACAGTCTATGCGCAGATATCTCGCAGACTCGCTGAACACACTGCTTGGATAATTATTGATGAAGTTGCTGAAGTTTGTCTCAGCGGTGTAATAGTCCTTGAAACGATAGTTTGACAGGCCCATGTAGTAACGTACAGAATCATCACGCTCGGTGTTTCCGGTCACCATGGAAAGGGACTCGAAAAGCTGGGCGGCCTTCTGGTACTTACCCATGTTGAAGTAGTCAAAAGCCGCAGCGTACTTCGCGTCGCTGTCTGAGCTACTGAGAAGGAGCTCGTACTCTGACTTGCAGCTCATGGCCGAAAGAGCAACCAGTATAACTGGAATTAGAATCTTATGTTTCATCTTCAAAACTTATATTCCCATTAAATATTTCTCTGCATCCAGTGCGGCACGGCATCCGGAAGCAGCGGCATTCACCGCCTGACGGTAGGTCGGATCCTGAACATCACCGGCAGCGAACACACCTGGCACGCAGGTTCTGGATGACTTACCTTCTGTGATGATGTATCCTGCCTCATCGACACTCACCCACTCCTTGAAGAGGTCTGAGTTTGGATGATGGCCAATGGCGAGGAAGAAGCCGTCGACATCAATATCAAAAACCTCGCCATCATTGCGCTGAAGGCGCGCACCGGTGACGCCAAATTCATCACCAAGCACCTCCTGGGTCTGGCAGTTCCACAGGATCTCTATGTTCGGGGTCTGCATCACACGCTGCTGCATGGCCTTCGAGGCACGAAGAACATCGCGGCGTACTATCATGTACACCTTCCTGCAGAGTCCGGCAAGGTATGAAGCCTCCTCGCATGCGGTATCGCCACCACCTACCACAGCGACATCCTTCTTCCTGTAGAAGAAACCATCGCAAGTCGCGCAGGCTGAGACTCCGAGTCCGCGGAACTTCCTCTCGGAAGGGAGTCCAAGATACTTCGCAGATGCTCCTGTGGCAATGATCAAGGCGTCAGCCTCGATGGTTTCCTTGTTTCCAATGGTCACCTGATGCTTGCCATCGCTCAGATCTGCAGAGGTGACTACTCCCCTGCGGATATCGGCACCTAGGCGTACTGCCTGGGCACGCATGGCGCTCATGAGCTCATTCGCATCCACTCCACCCTCAAAACCAGGGAAATTCTCCACCATCGTGGTAGTCGTGAGCTGTCCACCGGGCTCATTACCTTCGTAGAGCACAGGTGAAAGGGCAGCGCGGGCAGCATAGATGGCAGCTGTATAGCCTGCCGGGCCACCACCGATTATGAGACATCTTACCTTTTCCATGATATACATTTATGTATAAGAATGCAAATATAGTGAAAATATGCGACTTTGCATTTATTTCAAAAAGCATTATCTTTGTATCTGATTACAGTTTTGTATGCAGACCAGAAATCCCTCCAGCATGGCATCCTTCAAGGATGTGCTGAAGAAGCACAACCTCAAGGCTACGAGCCAGCGTCTCGCCATCCACGAGGCGATGATGGAGCTTGGGCACGCAAGCGCCGACATGGTCACGGAGTATATAAATGCCAAGTGGGAGTCGAAAGTCACATTGGCTTCCGTGTATAACAACCTCTCACAGCTTGCCCTGCTCGGCATCTACGGGCACAGGCTCAGCTCAAACTCGAAGATGTATTTCGATGTAAGCACAAGCCGCCACATGCACTTGTATGACAGAGACACGCACGAGTTCAGGGATGTCGTAGACGAAGAACTTCTGGACACCGTAGAGACAAAACTGAAAAGAAAGAAATACAAGGGATATAAAGTTGACTATGTGGATGTACAGATCGTCTGTCACTCCACTCAAAAAAAGTAAAAAAAAATGAAAAGATTTATTAGGATTGCCACAGCACTCGCCATAGCGACCATTATGCTTAGCTCATGCCTCAAGGATACTGTTGTGATGTACAACTACTCATCGATGGGCTCCCTCAAGGGTGGAGTGTTCACAAGTGACGATGGCGACATCATCGAGATCGTTGAGAACCAGACAAACCTTGACCTCGCAAAGGACCAGTCACGCATTTATGTGGTAATGGACATCCTCAGCCGCGTAGAGGGAACAGAAAACAAGTTCACATCAAGCATCAAGGGATGGGAGATTCCGACCACCAAGAGCGGCATAGATAGAAGCACGGCAGCCACAGAACTTCGCACCGACCCTGTCAGCATCCATCAGGCATGGCTCGGAGGAGGTTACATTAACGCCCTTATCATCTACCCATTCAAGAAAGACTCAAAGGTGGAGCATGACATAAACCTCGTCATAGATCGCGAGAGCGCCGCCAAGGATACGCTCTTCCTCAGTTTGTCGCATGACGCCAAGGGAGAAGTATTTAACATCGAAACGAACAACGAAGGATTTGTACTTGGTTCATCATACTATTCATTCGTTGTGGACCAGATCAAGACCACCAGGTACAAGTATCTATGCTTCGAGTGGGACTGGTACGAGACCGATGACTATGGCAACCCTTACCCAGGTCACGACAGACACTATAAGCAGGCTATAAAACTCGCAGAGTAATGAGTAGAGTTTTAAGATTTGTGAAAGACTGGATGCTCCCTATAGGCATGGCCTTGGGAGCATCTTTGTATCTGGTGTACTGGGCAAGTCCATGGCTGCATCCTGTCGGAAGCATTGTCCTGAAGGCAGTAAAGACTATCCAGCCCGTGCTGCTCTTCGCGATGCTCTTCCTCACCTTCTGCAAGGTGGAACCCCATGACCTGCGCCCCCACAGGTGGCATGGGTGGCTTCTGCTCGTGCAGATAAGCCTCTTCGCGCTGTCGGCATTGGCTGTGATCGTAGTGCCCTCAGAGAGCGCCAAGGCGGTGATAGAGAGCTTTATGCTCTGCATGATCTGCCCCACCGCCACCGCCTGCGCAGTAGTCACCGGCAAGCTTGGAGGTGACATGGCAGGAGTTATTTCCTACACCATACTCATAAACCTGGTGACGGCGGTGATGGTGCCTCTCATCGTGCCAGCCATCCATCCAGTGGAGGGCGTGACCTTTGTCACATCGTTCTCCCTCATCATGGCGAAGGTGTTTCCGCTACTGGTATGTCCATGCCTGCTGGCCTGGCTGGTGAGATACCTTCTCCCACCGCTCCACAAGTGGCTTCTGAGCTTCCCGAACCTCCCCTTTTACATCTGGGCTGTATCGCTGACATTGGCCATCCTCATGACCACCAGGGCGTTCATGCACAGCAGCTGCGGCCTACTGACTCTCAGCGGCATAGGCATAGCATCCCTTCTGAGCTGCGTACTACAGTTCTGGGGCGGAAAATGCATAGGACAGCGCTATGGGCACAGGATCACAGCCGGGCAGGCGCTTGGCCAGAAGAACACCGTTTTCGCCATCTGGATGGGGTACACATTCATGTCGCCAGTGACATCTGTCGCAGGAGGCTTCTACAGCATCTGGCACAATGTATTCAATTCGTGGCAATTGTATCGTCAGAGGAAGGCTATCGAGGCTGGCGTGACCACACCAGTGGAGAAATAAAAAAACAGGACATCGAAATCGATGTCCTGCCTGAGGGGTGAGATGTGGGGCTCGAACCCACGACACCCAGAACCACAATCTGGTGCTCTACCAACTGAACTAATCTCACCATGTTGGAAGTGCAAAGTTACAAAGAAAAATGAACCTTGCAAGGGATTAAGCGAAAAATTCACAGGAAAAAGCTATATTTGCACTCACCAAAAGGAATATTATGGGAAAAGAGATCAAATTCTCCCTCGTATATAGGGACATGTGGCAGTCTTCTGGCAAGTATCAGCCTAGGGTAGACCAGCTCGTGCAGGTAGCCCCAGCCATCATCGATATGGGCTGCTTCGACAGAGTCGAGACGAACGGAGGCGCCTTCGAGCAGGTGAACCTGCTCTACGGAGAGAACCCTAACAAGTCGGTACGTCAATGGACAGCGCCATTCCACAAGGCTGGCATCCAGACCCACATGCTTGAAAGAGGCCTGAATGGACTCAGGATGAACCCAGTCCCCGCAGATGTCCGCGAACTTATGTTCAAGGTCAAGAAAGCACAGGGTACAGACATAGCACGCTCGTTCTGTGGTCTAAATGACCCAAGGAACCTCAAGCTTTCTGTCGAATACGCGAAGAAGGCCGGAATGATCTCTCAGGCCGCACTTTCCATCACCCACTCCCCTGTCCATACCGTGGAGTACTACATGGGGCTTGTAGACAAGCTCGTGGAGTACGGCGCAGATGAGATCTGCCTCAAGGACATGGCTGGAATCGGAAGGCCAACATTCCTTGCCGAGCTCACATCTCAGATCAAGAAGAAGCATCCCGGAATCATTGTCCAGTATCATGGACACTCCGGCCCCGGTTTTTCACCTGCCTCCATGCTTGAGGTAGCGCGCGCCGGCGCTGACTATATCGATGTGGCAGTGGAGCCCCTCTCATGGGGCAAGGTACACCCTGACGTCATCACCATCCGCGAGATGCTGAAGGCGGACGGATTCATGGTCAAGGACATTGACATGGACGCATATATGGAGGTTCGCCGCCTCACCCAGTCATTCATCGACGACTTCCTGGGTTACTGGATCAACCAGTCGAACTCCCAGATGACCTCGCTCCTCGTGGGCTGTGGTCTTCCCGGCGGCATGATGGGCTCCATGATGGCAGACCTCAAGGGCTTCAAGGACGCCATCAACGCAGCGGAGCGCTCACATGGGCAGCCAGAGAGCAGCCTTGACACACTCATGGTGAAGCTGTTCAATGAAGTCGAGTATGTATGGCCGCGCCTTGGATACCCTCCATTGGTGACTCCATTCAGCCAGTATGTGAAGAACACCGCCCTGATGAACCTCCTCAGCCTTGCCAGCGGCAAGCCTCGTTTCTCTACCATTGACAAGGACACATGGGGCATGATACTCGGCAAGATGGGCACCCTTCCAGGCCCTCTCGCACCAGAAATCATCGCGCTAGCGAAGGAGAAAGGCCTCGAGTTCCAGAGCGGAAACCCTCAGGACAACTATCCTGACGAGCTCCCTAAGTTCCGCGAGATGATGCAGGCCGAAGGATGGGATGAGGGCGAAGACCAGGAAGAGCTCTTCGAGTTCGCCATGCATGAGCGCCAGTACCGCGACTACAGGTCAGGCATCGCCAAGGAGCGCTTCGAGAAGGAGCTCGCCGAGCTGAAGGCGAAGGCTGGGGCACCTATCGTAGTGAAGCGCCCAGTCGTGGAAGTCCCTGAGTTTGATATCAATGCATTTATAGAGAAGCATCCTGAAGCCATCCCTGTCCAGGCACCAGTGAAAGGCAAGCTACTATGGGAGGTCTGCGTAGACGACGACTCCAAGGCACCGCTTGCCGGCACTGCAGTGACGGCAGGACAGCCTATTGGATATGTCCAGACCTATTACGGCATGGAAGAAATCATAC
>JAKSJL010000020.1 GCA_024398295.1 Bacteroidales bacterium | reverse complement strand
CACCGAAAGACATCACAAGGCGGCTGTACTCAAATCCACGGAGGAAACGAGCCACTCCACTCCAGTGATTGTAAGCCTCTTCTGAAAGCTTGCCAGTCTCCTTCATGGTATCAAGGCGAGCAAGGAGAAGATTCCACTTACGAACCCAAGCGTAATTCCATCCACATGACTGAGTCTTTGAATAGAAGGTGTTTGACTCATCATTGAATGAAGAAGCGATATCAGTAGCTGCATTGAGAGGCTGCTGCTGAGTACCTGATGTACAGATATCATCACTCCACTCTCCGGCAGCACCGTCACCACGGACACCAGGAGCATAGTTATAAGACCAGCCACTGTAGTATCCTGGGAAGTAGTTTGTGTAAGCGCCATTTACGAACAGACGGATGTTACCTTCTGAAGACCAGAAGTTCTCGTCATTCATAGTAGTCTTAGATGGGCGCTCCAAGAAATCCTTGTTACAGCTGACAAGAGTCAAAGCTGCAAGAACAAGAACGAAATTAAATATCTTTTTCATATCTTATATCCTTTGAAAATTAGAATGTTACCTGGAGACCAACAGCTGCAGTCTTGAATGCAGGAGAGCCACTGATAGCACCCTCAACATCGATAGGAAGACCATGGAGCTTGTTGAATGTCAAGAAGTTCTCGAGAGTTACATATACACGGCATCTATCCATAGAGATCTGCTGTGAAAGGGTGCGTGGAAGAGTGTAACCTACGGTGAGATTCTTCAGACGGAGATATGCAAGATTAAGAAGGTATCTGTCGCTGACAGCATAGTTCATGCCGCTGTATGAAGGGCGAGCATAGAAAGCGTCATAGTTATGGTCTACGAGCTGGCCATCCTCCCAGTCCTCATACCAGAAATCCTTAGCCATAGCGAGAGGCATGTAACCATCTGATCCTGACATAGGGATAGCAGCCTTCTGGTCGCTCCACATGTTTCTCTTACCGATACCCTGCCAGAACATAGAGAAGTCAAATCCCTTCCAAGCAGCGTCGAGACGGAATGAGTACTCATAGCGTGGAGTGGTGTTACCGATAACGGTAAGGTCACCATGATCCTTGATTGATCTTGTACCATCATTAACTACACCATTGCCATCAAGGTCGCAGTAACGAACATCACCAGGACCGAACTTGGTATAGGTACCACCACCTGAGATTCTATCCTGAAGAGGATAGTTCTTACCAGGGGCGAACTGATAGTGATCATATGGATAAGGATTACCATCGATATCTACACTGCTAGGATCCTTGCTACCGATCATGATGAGGTTACCATCATTGTCGCGAGCGAAGTCGTCGTTTGTGAAGAGACCATTGGTCTTGTAACCCCAGATCTCACCATAGGTCTTACCATTGTACCAACCATCGATAGAAGTAGCCTGACCGTACTCAGTAACGATAGTCTTAGCATCTGCGAGAGAAGCGTTAACCTTGAGGCTGAGACCATTGTCCCAAATGTGACCCCAGTCGATAGCGAACTCCCAACCTCTTGTGCGGAGTGAACCGAAGTTACCCTTAGGAGCGGCAGCACCGAAGTTAACACCTACACCCTCAGAGCCAACGATCATGTTCTTTGTGCTTCTCTGGAACCAGTCGAATGTGATGCCGAATGAGTCGAAGAGAGTAGCGTCGATACCGAAGTCAAGAGTCTCGATATCCTGCCATGTAAGAGCTGAAGAAACAGCAGCAGGTGAAGAGTAGTAAACGAGCTTGGTGCCATCATTTGCAACCCAAGAAGCCTCACCACGGCTCATGGTAGGGATGTAGAGTGAGCTAGCAACAGACTGGTCACCGATAGAACCCCAAGAAGCGCGGACCTTCAAAGAAGAGACAACGTCCTTAGCTGGCTGCATCCAAGGCTCCTCAGATACTCTCCAACCAGCAGAGAATGAAGGATACCATCTCCAGCGGAGAGCTGCAGGGAACTTAGAAGTACCATCGTAACGGAGGTTAGCCTCGAAGAGATACTTCTCCTTGTAGTTATAGTTGATACGTCCATAGTAACCGAGAGTAGAGTTCCAGTCGAAGCTACCACCTACGGTCTGGGTACCTGTAGCGAGTGCAAACTGAGGGTTGGTGATATCCATGAGCTCAGTGCGCTTGCCCCAATGTCCCTCATACTGATATGCGAGTGACTGCATACCGAGCATGAAGTTGAAGTGATGATTTGCGAGAACGTCAAGAGCGTAAGTTGTATTTACGTTCCATGTAGCACGTGTAGTCTCGAAGTTATCTCTGTAGATGTAGTTTGAAGATGACTTAGCGCCTGCTCCGAGGTAGTATGAAGGAGCGAAAGCACGTGCAGGGATGTTATCACCAAGTCCGTTGAACTTGTTCCACTCGTTAGCGACAGTCTTCATGTTACCGTTCTCGTAAACGATACCAGGAACGTCATACCATGAGTCAGCACCGTAGATAACGGTACCAGGAGTGAAGTCTACATACTGGTTCTGTGAGTAAGTGTAGTCGATGTTGATGTCCCAGTTCTTTGCAGGAGTAATGACAGCACCACCATTTACGCTTGTATAAGAGTTAGTAACAGTACCGGTGTTTGCGTGTGACATCTGAGCAGCATCGTTACGGAGCTCGGTGCCGTACTCGTCTACAGGAACTGAAGGAGAGGTAGGTCCCCAACGATAAAGGTTTGACCAACCATATCTTGAACCATCAGTGAAAACAGCCTTACCATAAGAGGTCTTGGTCTGTGAATACATGATACCTGAGTGAACAGCAAGCCACTTGTTAACAGGAGTATCAATGCGAACGTTTGCGTTGTAACGGTTGAACTTATCGATAGCGACCTTGTTCATACCATTCTGGTCGACGTAACCGAATGAAGCATTGAATGAAGACTTGCCCTTTCTACCAGAAACTGAGAGGTTATGCTGCTGGGTAGGAGCCCACTCTCTTACCATGTAGTTCCATGGATCGTAGATACGTACACCCACCTTGCGGTCCTTACCGTCGATGTAGAAGTCACGGCCGTAGGTCATAGGAGAGTTTGGATCGAGATCCTTGTACTTCTCTACCCACGCCTTAGATGCCTTCCAAGAGTCACGGTTACAGAGCCAGAAACCACCTGACATACCGTCGGTCATGTTTGATCTCTCAGCTGCGAGAACGCGGTAGTGGATAGCGTCTACACCACCCTGGCCATAGCGTGAATCAACATTCTGGAAAGAGACGTTACCTGAGTAGTTAACGTGTGTAGACTCAACGGCAGCACCCTTCTTTGTAGAGATGAGGATCACACCGAATGCAGCCTTCGCACCATAGATAGATGCAGAAGCAGCGTCCTTAAGGATAGAGATAGACTCGATGTCCTCTGGGTTGACGAGGTTAAGAGAAGGGATCTCTACGTTGTCAACGAGGATGAGAGGTGCAGAAGAACCCTCATAAGAACCTACCTGACCACGGATACGGAGCTTAGGCTCGGAACCTACTTCCATTGAACCGATAACGACGTTCAAACCAGGAGCAGAACCCTGAAGACCACGACCTACATCTGAGATAGGACGTGCCTCGAGAGCCTTGCCTACGTTTACAGAAGCGACTGAACCGGTGAGGTTTGCCTTCTTCTGTGTACCGAATCCGACAACGACAACCTCGTTTAGGAACTCGGCGTCCTCTCTGAGGACTACATTAACTGACGCAGCAGCCTTTACGATCTGGGTGGCGTAACCGATGCTGCTCACCTCAAGTGATGCACCGTCCTTAACCTTAAGAGCGAAAAGACCGTCGAGGTCTGTCATGGTACCATTTGATGTGCCCTTTTCAATGACACTGGCACCTACAACTGGCTGCCCCTGAGCATCTACTACCTTACCATTGACACTCAGGCTCTGAGCCATCGCTATTCCCAATGACAGGAAAAGAGCGATCGCGGTCGCGATGAAGCGACCAAGTTTGTTAGAACCTTTCATAAATTGTGATTAATAGATATTAAAATGTTTTAAGGTTGTTCTAGTAATCTGCAAATTTAGAAAAAAAGTCATATCAAACAAGCGAAATATCGTTTTAATTCTAATTATTTAACACAAAATTGAACTGTTTAATTACATTTATATATCGTATAAGCATTTCATACCAAGTATAAGTCGCCGAGTAACAACAAAAAAAAACCTTCCCCTGTAAGAGAGGAAGGTCACACATATATTATTATCACTCTAGAAGAAGATTCCCAGCACTACCTGCAGAGAGCTAAAGGAAGAGTTCTTCAGCGAATAGCCATTCATCTGGTGAATGAGATCTGTCGACTTGCTTGCCTGGGCACACATGCCTCCCAAGCCGTTCGCGTACTGAAGCCTCAGCTGATAGCGAAGGAACTCGAATCCCACACCCACACCTATACCATACTCGAATCTTGACAGATTCTGCTCTTCCCACTTGTTTGCACGCAGGATCTTCGAGGATGTGCCCAGATATTCAGTCTCACAGGTGACACCATATCCCACATATGGCTGCACGAAGAAGAAGGACCTGTACCAATTAAAATCCTGTCCCCACGAGATCATGAAAGGCAGCTCCACATAGCCGATCGTGTTCTGCAGATAATCTATCCTTGTACCAGCCATATAATAGCCCAGGCCGGCGCTCTTCACATTGTAGAGGAGCTCAGGCTGGAGCGCAAAGCCGGAACCAAGGTTCAGCTTATACGACACACCTGCACCGCCTGTCAGCACGGATGTAGGCTTATAGCCCTGGTACCTGACGTGAGAGTAGTCTCCCAAGCCGACGACACCGAATTTATTACCTATGCCAGCGATGGCGGTTAGCGAAGGCAGCATCAGCGCAAGTGCTGCAAGCGCGAAAAACTTCTTTCTCATATTATTCTATCACAATGTTTTTCTGTACAAATACCGGCACTCCTGCAGAAGTGATGCCTTCCAATGTCACCGTACACGGCACAGAGTGGTTTGAGGCGTGGAACTGCACTTCAGCGCTGCCATTCACAGGCTCCAGAGCAGGATTCCAATACAACGTAGGGCGGAAGGTGGTGGACCCTGAAGGGCCACCTTCATACGCCGAGCTGTACCTGCGCGCCCTCTTCTGCCACCCCAGAGGATTTATGGTGGACACATTGGACGGCACCTTCTCATACTGCCTGGTCTTTATCATAAGCACCCCACGAGGGGTCACGGTAGTCTCATAGCTACCGAACTTGGAAGCATCTGTGCCAGTGATGAATGCGAGGCCTTCAAGGTCTGCTATAGTGTAGGACAAAAGGTCATCATACGATGCATTCATCCTGTCAATGAACACGAGTATCGGATCCCATCCACTGTTGATGGTCATCCTGGTCGAGACTCTGTCAGTCCTTGTCACCAGGGCATACTCACCCGTAGAGGTGGTATCGACCCTGACTCCAGGGAACGACATCGTCACATAGGATGGGATGTCGTAGGTCTCGTATGGCTTCATCTGCTCAGGGCTCCTGTACTGGCCAGGCTTGAAGGTATACTCTGGGAATGGCGAGAGGTTCTTCTGCGTCACACTCCTATTTGCCGTGATGTAGCTGGAGGCAAGCGTAAGCATTGGGCTTCCATCTTCATTGAAATATTCAGGCATCGCGGCGAACTTGTAGAAGACGTCGTACGGCTGGCTCTCCTGGTAGCGGAAATAGCTATGCTCCTTCGCGAAGACATCATTGTCCAGCACTGGCGTGAACATCCTGTTTCCGCCCATGCTCTCGCTGCTCACGAGGAACCTGGTGCCATAAGGGAAATCGAGGCCGTCAAGGACGAAGTTGCCCGTCGAGTCGATGACGTGGATGGAAGAATAATGGATGGAAGGCGCCAGGAAGGAGATGTTCATCTTCTTCTTTCTGAAGCGCAGCGGCCTCAGCACGGTACCGGTGATGGACTGAGAATACTCCTTTCCACACACTGGGAGCGGCACCTTGCCGGTCAGGATGGACGAGAGGTCATAGTAGGTCCAGCCCAGGGTCAGCATGAGAAGATCTGCGTCTGCCACGCGCTCCTCGATGGCCCGCGAAGGGTCGATATAGCGCCATGAGTCCTCCACATACACGGGCAGTTCGCTTCCCAGAAGGAAGTAAGAGACTATATTATAGCCATTTCTCGTGACTGGAGCGTACATATCATCGGTCACGGAGAGCGAGTAGTCGCCATGTGGCAGATCCATATGGCAATGTATGAGCTCCTTCGTGTCGTAGTTTTCCTTATCCGAGACAATGCTTACCTGTGACTCCTGAGGCTGCACGAAGAAAGCTCGCTCTGCGAGCACTTCGCCCTCTCCGCTCACGAGCGCGAGATGGTTTATACCTGGCAGCAGCTCATTCACTGGGAAGACGATGTCACCAGCATCGGCAAACGGTGCTTCGAAATAGATCTCATTCCTATCATACGCGATCACGCGCAATGTCTGCGTAGACGCGGCTCCAGCGCTGAAGACGGCCCTTACCTTCTCGGCATCGGCGATGCAATGTATCATGGCCGCGCCCTCCTCTGGCATAGGGAAACGCACAGACTTATGGAAGCCCTCCGCATCCTGGACCTCCGCCGACAGCTTTTTCACGCCATCCGGAACCACGACGCTGAGCTTCGCGAAGCCTCTCTCCGACGTCTCGAAATCTGCGATCTTCTCGCCGTCAGCATACACGGCTCCGCTCACATGGCAGCCCTTCCCTTCGCTAGTCACAGAACGGACGCCGAAGTTTGCCGCTTCGCCCGGACGGTATCGTCCGCTCTCTGGAAGGAACTGAACCTCAATATCTTTCTTTGGAGCGGTGACTTTCTTGAACGGATTCATGAGTCCAAGCTCCAGGTATTTGTCTGACGACCTTTCGTCCGACTGGACCAGCTGCTCGAAATAATCGTCCTTCAGTGGATTCCTGACGCTGATATTCTTAGAGAACATGTACTCAGGCTCCTTGTTCATCATCCAGTAAGAATAGCCCCTGAGCACCGCTATGTCGGTAGCCAGATTATCCGGTATGGCTATATACCCGACGAAACGACCATCCTCTCCCCTCTTTATCTTCACCCTGTTTCTCACGCGCTCGCGCATGACTGGCTCACCTTTCACCGGATCCTCCTCGGAGAGCGATGCAAGAAGCTCCACATATATGAAATTACACTCCTTATATGACGAGAAGTCGGAGGCATTCCTGAGATATGCCTTGACACAGACCGTGTCGCCAGCATTGTAGACATCCCTGTCTGTCTGCACATAGAGTTTCTCCGGGCTAAGATAGCTGGAAAAGGTGCTGAAGTGGTCCTGCCCGCTAAGAAGCAGGCAGAATACCATGGAAATCATGGTGAACAGTAGTCTGCAGATAGTTTTCATTTCAGCAAATATACAAAAAAAAGATGGTAGCCCACGTTGGGCCACCATCTTCCATAAATATTGACATCCTACTAAAGAGGATTTGACCTCTTGTTATAGTTTGCGCCTACAAGCGGTACAAGAGGTCCTGAGAACTTCTTGGTATCGCCAGAAGTAGGGTTGAAGATGACATCAGCATTGTTTGACTGCTTTCTGACGGAAATGGTATAGGTACCCTTCCACATTCTACCAGTAAGCACCATTCTAAGCTTGATGTTTCCCTTCTTGTCCACCTTCACGTCGTACTCGGTAGCCTCTGCAAGATAACCCTGAGAGTTATTACCTCCTACGATGTTTCCCTGACAGATAGCCTTGTCACCCTCGAAAGAGAGGAAGATCGAAATGTCAGAAACCTGCTCAAATGAACCGTCTGAGAGAGTGTACATCTCTGGCACGATGACCCAGGTACGCTCGTTGATGCTCTGAAGAGCTGCTTCATAAGCGAGCTTCGCTGCCGCAGCTTTCTCTTCCTTGCTCATCTTCTGAGCAGAAAGAGGAAGCACGCAGAGCATAGCAGCAATGATGATTGCCAACTTTTTCATTTTTTCCTTATCTATTAAAGCATTGTGAATGCCTGGTACTCAGCAGCAACATATCCTGATGGACGTGGTGTTCCATAAACGCCCCAGTAGATATGGTCATAGCCGCGGCCGATGTAGGCTGTCCAGTAGTCAGGAGTCATCTCAGCACCAGTAGCTGCATCAACGGTACGATACCAGATACGGCAGTAACCAGAGGTGTTGAAACCAGATGCATTTGCATAGTGAATCTTGTCGACGATAACCTGAGCTCTTGCTGAAGCCTCACCGAATGCGATAGGCTCACCAATATTGTGCCAATAGTACTGACCATTCTCATCCTTCTCACCGGAGTTGTTTCTCCACTGATACTGGATCTTTCTGGTAGTAGGTGCTACGCCACCGTTTCCATCAGGCTCGAAAAGGAAGTTGATAAGACGTACTGAAGCGATAGAATCAGTGTCGAACTTGCCTGCCTCTGGAGCAGAGATGTTGTTGAATGGAGTAACGTCGATAACTACAGGCTCCATGGTGAGGTCTGGAACATATACGTCCTGCTTACCTGACTTGAGAGTCACAGTCTTTTCATAAACTACAGCGTCCTTCTGGTAGAGAGTGATCTTTGTCTGACCTGCAGGAGCGGTGTAATATCTTGTACCTGAGGTAGGGAGAAGGTTCTCAATCATGAGCTGACCAGAACCGCCGACACCACCATAGTACTTGCCATTCACATAGACAGAGTCGATGTAATTGGCAGCAGCCTTTGTCTTTGGAGCAAAATAGCAGATGTGGAACATAGCCTTATCGCCTACAAGTTCCTGTCCCTGATATATGAGCTCGTGCTTCTCACATGATACTGTAGCAGCAGCTACAGCGAGAAGGCCGATTACGTATTTAATGTATTTCATACTTTTCTTCATATTAAGTGTGACTCACGATTAAAGCGACTCTGGCATATCACCTGGATAAGCGAACCAAGGAATTGAGCAATGGTAGTTATCAGCAAGACCAGAGATAGGCTTGAGTGCGTCGAGTGAAATCTTGTTCCACATGTACTCAGAGTTGTATCTTGGACGTACACGGTAGCAAGGAGAACCCTCATTGAGGTTGTTGTAAGCACTCTTTCTGAACTCAACCTGTGCTGGTGCGAGATAGAAGCCCTTGAATACCTTGGTAGGATCCTCATCCCACTTGTGAGCAACCTCGGTCTTTGTCCAACCGTTGTTAAGCTTAGGATAGTCACCAGTGTAGTCGATATCGTAATGATACTTACGGAGGTCAGTCCAAGCCTCAAGAGCACCCCAAGGCCAGAGAGCTACATACTTCTGCATCATGATGTGAGAAAGTGTAAACTCAGACTCTGAAAGACCATTTACATAAGGACCTGCGATATACTCAGCTGCGAGAGTGTTGAATACATTCTTAGAGATCATACATCCACCTGGGAGTGAACCACCTGCAGTCTTCTCTGGGTTAGGTGCACCAGCGTTGATGTAGCTACCTGTGAACTCTACGTCGAGAGCGACAGCCTTCTTGAATGCAGCAAGAGCCTGAGCCTTCTGACCGAGCTTCCAGTATGTCTCTGCTACCTCGAACTGAATCTCAGCTGCAGAAAGCATGATGTAAGGAGCAGAGTCACGGAAGATCCAGCGGCCCTCACCCTCAAGTGAGGTGTTAGACACTGCCTTTCTCCAACCGAAGAGGTTTGGAACAGTGGCACCGGTAGGGCTGGAAGCACTAGTTCTACCAGAACCTACGTACTGATATGCCTTTACAGCCTCAGCATCATTTACGAACTCATAGGTCTGGCCATCGGTGGTGGCAAGCTTAGCAGCCACACGTGGATCGTAGTGACCAAGAGCCTTGGTGGTATCGCAGACAATCTGCTTCTCGTTAAGCTCCCAGAGGTAAGCACCATCTGCTACAGGATTGCCCTCAGCATCTGTCTGCTTAACACGCTCTGTAGTCTCGTGATCGTACTTAGGAACGGTACCGGTCATGAGCTCTACGATGTAGTCTGACTGGAAGTAAGAGTAAGAGAGGTTTCCACGGAAGGTTCCCCAGAAGTTGTTGTATGCGCTGTACTGTGCATCAGCACCGCCGCCACCACGCTCGAGAGTGAAGTTTGCGTCGTTTGTGTCGATAGCGAGAGCAGCATGCTTGAGGAGCTCCTGAGCGTACTTCTCGTTGAAATCCTTCTTGTTTGTGAGAGCTGCGAGGTCAGTTACGATCACTGAGTGAGCGAACTTGAGCCACTTAGCCTTGTCACCATGATAGATGATATCATTGTTCTTAAGGAGTGAACCGTAGTCGGTAGCATCGTCCTTCTCGAGGAGCTCGATAGCCTCCTCAGCCCAAGCGCGAACCTGAGACATGATCTCTGGCTGATAGTCATAGTCGTGTGAAAGACGGCCTGGCTCGTAAGCCTGCTTCATAGGAGCCTCACCGTGATACTTGGTGATACAGTCCCATGAGAATGCCTTCATGGCCATACCCATACCTGCGAGAGTATACATCTCCTGGTCGAGAGACTTGTTGATCATATCCTCAAGGTTCATACCCTGAAGCCAGTAGCTCATTCTCCACATCTCACCACCGGCATCACTTGATACGGTGTAAGTGTGAGCTGCGAAAGTCGTGTAGCTAGTTGTACCCATCATCTGAGTGAGTGGGCCGAGAGCACGGATATCCCAGTAGAAACCCTGGTAAGCGGACTCGATACCTGCAAGGAGAAGATAAGCCTCCACCTGATCAGGGGCATCGTTGTTCTTGTTTACATCAAGGTATTTCTCACAGCCTGAGAAAGCTACCAGGCCGGCAAGCAACATGATTGATGATAATATCTTTTTCATATCTTCTTCTTAATTAAAAGGTAAGGTTAACACCCAAAGCACATCCACGTGGAGTAGGGATACCCCAGAGGTCAATACCAGCACCACCTGTTCCACCGAGGGAAGCAGAGTTAGAGTTACCTACTGCATCGATACCTGAGTAGTTGGTCCAGGTAACGAGGTCAGAACCCTTGATCCAGATGCTAGCCTGAGAAACGAGTCTGTGGGTAGCGTTCTGAATCCACTTCTGAGGGACATTGTAAGAGAAACGAAGCTCGTTCATACGGATGTAGTTAACATCTCTCTCGAGCCAGTCCTCATCACAACCAGTATAGATTGAAGATCCCCAGATACCGTAGTCAACAGAGATGTTGTTTACAGTAGGGTTGTCTGAGTTCTCCTTGCCATCTCTGAGGACACCCTTGAAGATAACTGGCTCAGACTCACGGAGGTGAACTGACTCCCAGCTTGAACCTGTGGTCATCATATCACGCATGGTACCGTTGACAACGGTAGCGCCGAGACGGCCAGAGAATGAAGCAGAAAGTCTGAACTGCTTGTAAGAGATAGAGCTCTGGAGACCGAGTGAAAGCTTAGGCTGACGATCGCCGAGGACTGACCAGTCAGCTGAAGCGATAGGAAGACCTGAGTTAGGATCGATGAGGATATCACCCTTGTCGTTCTTCATGTAACCCTTACCTGTCATGGTGGTGATAGGGTTGCCTACAGAGATACCATTACGGAGGTTACCTGATACCCAGGTGTATGCGTTATAGTACTCAGAAACGTTTGCAGGAAGAACTGTTACGTTAGAGGTAGAGTGGTCGAGGTTCAAACCTACGTTCCATCTAAGACCGCTAGCAAGACGAAGGATATCACCGTCGATGTGGAACTCCCAACCGTTGGTTGTGAAGGTACCTACATTCATGTTATTGAGGACGAAACCGGTAGCGTAGCTAAGACGGAACGCTGTGATGTACTGGTTCTCGCACTTGGTCCAGAAGTAAGTGAAGTCGGTGTTGATACGATCGTTGAAGAAACGACCCTCGAAACCGATCTCGTAAGAGGTGGTCATCTCAGGCTTGAGTGAGAGGTTTGGTCCGGTGTAACCATAACGGAAACCGCCGCCCCAGTCCTCGGTAGCCTCGAGTGAAGGGTAGATAGAAAGAGGAGTTGCATCCTTACCTACCTGAGCCACAGCTGCGCGGAGCTTGAGGTAAGAGAGGAAGTCGCTGTTCTTGAGAGCACCGATCTCAGTAGGGATGAATGAAGCCTCAACTGCTGGATAGAAGTAGTGGTTATTATCCTTTGGAAGGGTAGATGACCAGTCATTTCTAGCACGGAGGGTTACGAAAGCCATGTTGTTCCAGCCGAACTCAGCCTGTGCAGAGACAGCCTGGATGTGACGTGTAGTGGTCTTGGTTCTGGTCTGGATGGTAGCAGGATCACAGTTAGAGATACTGTAGAAGTCGATTACCTGGAACTTAGAACCATAAACTGAGAGGACATGGTTATCGTTTGCCTTCTGGTGATAACCTACCTGAGCAGAGAAGTTGAACTTGCCCCAGTTGTTATTGTAACCAGCGATAGCATCGAAGTTTGTATCCTTGTAAGTAGGCTTAGAGAAGTTGATATCACCGAGGCCGTAGCTTGATGATGAAGGATCGCCATAGTAAGGATGGGTGAAGACCTTGTACTCACCGACTGAGAAGTCGATACCGTAAGTAGCACGAAGGAAGGTGTGCTTGGTAGGAGTGATGTTCATGTTGAATGAACCCATGAAACGGTCTACATCATCGTGATTAACGTTCTTGTAGATGTCGAAGAGAGGGTTTCTGAGGTCTGTATCGGTGTAGAGATCAGGACGGCTCATCTTTCCATCAGGAGTGATGTAGTTAGTCACATCAGAGTTCAAAGGCCAACGAGATGCACGGTAGAGTACACCATAGAGACCCTTTGAAGACTTGGTGTTCTCAGTCTGGATGTACTGCATGTTAGCGTCGAAGTTAAGCCATCTGGTAACCTCTGCACGGCCAGAGAGAGTAACGTTCATTCTGGTAAGACCGGTGGTCTTAACGATACCGTCATAGTCAGTGTAACCGAGTGCACCACGTACAGTCACCTTATCGGTACCACCCTCGACAGAGACATTGTGCTGCTGAGAGAAACCGGTCTGGAGGATAGCCTGCATGTTGTTATAAAGAGTAACATCGCTAGGATAGAGACCTCCGAAACGTGAGGTGTAGTAGTAGTTGGTAGCGCCATAAGCACCGTTTGCATACTTGGTCTGAACCTCAGGCATACCGTAAGCCTGCTCCCATCTGAATGAGTTTGAGTAGCTTACCTTACCACGACCTGCAGAACCCTTCTTTGTGGTGATGATGATCGCACCGTTTGATGCATCTGAACCGTAAAGAGCGGCAGCAGCAGCACCCTTAAGAATGGTCATTGACTCGATGTCCTCAGGGTTGATATCGTTACCACGAGAAGAGAAGTCCATGCTGTAAGATGAGACTGCATCGTCGTAAGCGAAGTCTGAAGATGAGTTCAGGGTAGAGTTGTTGATTGGCACACCGTCCACTACGTAGAGAGGCTGGTTGTTACCAGAGATTGAAGTAGCACTTCTGAGGATGACAGAAGTAGAAGCACCAGGAGCACCACCTGTAGAGGTAATGGTCATACCTGATACCTTACCCTGGAGAGCGTTGATGAAGCTCTCACGGCCAGCCTCAGTGATGTCAGTAGCCTTCACGCTCTGAACTGAAGAACCGACTGAACGTGCGGCACGCTTCATACCGAACTCAGCAGTAACGGTAGCCTGGTTAAGCCTCTCGGCATTATCCTTAAGAACAACATTGATGCTGTTCTTACCCTTAACTGCCACGTCGAGTTTCTCGTAGCTGATAGCAGAGAACTGAAGTGTAGCCTCAGCGGGAACACTGATAGAGTATCTACCATCGAGGTCGGTGGTGACACCAGTCTTTGTTCCCTTAACAAGCACAGCGGCGCCTACTACAGGCTCGCCATTCGTATCTGTTACAGTACCCTTAACGGTTACGTTCTGGGCGAACAGACCCACTGACATTGACAGGAACATAGCCATGGTCAAGCAGCAGCTTTTGAATACGTTTGTTAAAGACATTGATTAAATATTAATTAAACAATAAATGAATAAGCTAGTTAGCCATTCTAAATATACAAATATAGAAAAAGGTGCGTGTTTATCAAAAAAACATATATATGTTTTATGGACAATTCTTCCAAAATAGGACAATCATACCAATAATTGGTTCAGATACAAAAAAACGGCGCCCTGAAAAGGACGCCGTGTGGATATATCCTGGCCGAAATGACCTATGAGATCTTGTTGAACAAAGCCAAAGTAGTAGTTCCTGGCTCATTATTCACGATCAATGTATCAGAATAGCTATGCTTGTTTGCTGCGAATACTACTTCATTGTCGCCATGAGGTGGCAGGACACGGCTTCGCACATCTTGCCGACGAGTATTCCGAGGAAGCAGGCAGCCCTTCATCAGCAGAAATCAGCAAGATGAAGGATGAGTACGCCGCAAAGGGATGGTGGGCCAATATTGACTTCACCAAAGACAAGAGCAAGGTCAAGTGGGCCAATTTCCTCAGCAACAGTGACTACAGCAGCACTGTCGGCGTCTACGAAGGTGGTGCTACCTATACCAAGGGAGTATACCGTCCTACCGAGGACAGCATGATGAATGGGTATGGCGAGTACTTCAACGCTCCATCGCGGCCGATTTATTTACTATTCAACTTGGACTGTCCGAAATCCTTATACTCCAGGAGGCAGATCGAAATCGATCAGTTCGAGAGATTCTTTGAAGATATCCGGATCAAGTTTCTTAAGGGTGATGGTTCCGCTTATCGAACCCGCATCGTCCTTAGGTCCGTCCTCCCCCATCGACATAAAGATGCTTCCAAGCTGGCCCATCTGCATAAGCCTGAGAACATTTGGAATGACAACGCAACCATCGTTGCTTCCAAGCGCTTCCAGCGCTGCCTGGGGATCCATAGGTTCGCCGCTCATCATAGCTGAAACCGTCTTCTCGTCGAGGCCGAACAGCATCGATTGAATATCCCTGATACTGAACTGAAAAGGCATGGCGCCTTCCCTGAGAGGGAATCGCATCAGCATCGGAGGTGCTTCCGTCGACTCCATCTGGAGCTCGCCGGAGAGGCCCATTCCGAATGCGAGGCTCTCCATCAGCATCCTCCGGCTGTCTTTCTTTCCTTTCTTCTCGAAGGACTTGAGCTTGTCCTGGTCGAAGGCCAGAACAGCCTCATTGTGTTCATTTTCGGTTCCTTCCTCATAGATTATCTTGGAGGTTGCCGCCTCATGTCCCAAGACGCCCTTAGGACTTTCCATAAGAGCCTTGTGGTAGGTCACCAGCGGCTGCACATGGGTCTGCTCCTCCTCAATCTCGGTTTTCTTGGTCACATCATGTCCAAGAAGAATGTTGTGTTCGCCAGCAATGTCTTCGTAGACAAGATTCCTGTTCCTTCCGTATTTGAAGACTTCGAATTCCATTGTGCCGACGACGTTGTAGTCGTAGCCCGGATAGGACATCCTGTCCTTGGCATCGATACGATATTCCCAGTACTCATCCTTTTCCAGGCTGAAGTAGTACTCGCATACACACTCCATAGGGCCCCAGAAAGTATCTGTAGTGGAGTACTCGACATAGAGTTGGCAGAGTCCGTAGTCGTCGATCACCACCTTTACCTTGCCGATTCCCTTGTCGTCGGTTTCGACCTTGTGGGAACCGTCAATGTGGCATTTGCCGTGGGTAAGGGCAGCGACAGCGATGCTGTCGACATCGCAGCCTCTCCATTTGGCGTGAATCTGGAATTCTATAGGCTTCCCGATCTCGATGACGGTGTTCTCATCGATGAGAGGCTCGATCTCGAACGAAGGGTCAATCGGCTTTATCTCGCATGCGATCATCATCGAATTGAGATGCTGCTTCTCTTCGAGGAGTCCGTCCTTGTAGTCCGACTTGCTATATCGATAGTTAGAGGATGTGATGGAGATAGGAGGAAGATATCCATTGCCTCGGATATCTTCCCTGCGGATGCCCATCTGTTCATATTCTCTCAAGGAAATCGGTTCGTGGGTGGACTTGCCCATGTGGCCATAGTATTCAGCTTCCGCGAGATGCCAGTTGCCCTCATCGTCCTTCATCGCGGACTCATACTTGCTTCTGGCATAGTAGGTAAGATAGTTCACATAGTAGTACGGGTATATGCTGAACGACGGAACAAAGGCAGACTTGTCGGCCTGTTTTCCGGCTATCAGGTACTGGGTGATGAAGTAGTTCATCGCTACACCACCCCGCTCATCTTCAGGGATTTCCGCAAGCGAGTCAAAGTTATAGCTGTCCATGAAATTCATCATCGCATTCAGATCTTCATCTCCGTACTCGACCTTTCTGAGAGGGTTCTGGGCATTTGAGGTGCTGACCGAGAGGACAACTATAGCTACTGCAAAAACAAAGAGTTTTTTCACCATGGCAATCAGTGTTATTTAGTATGGTTACAAAACGCCCCGCCATTTTGGCGAGGGGCGTTTCTGGCTGCAGGAGGATCAATTGAAGAAAATGCCGAAGTCGTTGCCCGCATCGTTCTTCAGTGTGCCCGATACAGGGTCTGTGTCGGCATACATGGAACCGAATTTGTCGTTTGGACGGAGCAGCGATGAGCTGTTGTCCTTGTAGAGACTGGTGCTGGGTACTTCTACCTGCTTGTTCTTGTCGTCCCAGCTGTAAGAAATGCTGTTTTTCTGCATATTGCCGCCGGGACTGACCAAGACAAAGTCGCACACGGTACCTAAGTAACCGTCGAAGAAGGTGTACTGGCTGTATTCAGAGCCCATCTGGCAGCGGAAGGTTTTTCCTACGAGAGGATTGAGCTCGTCCTCATCGCCCCCGCAGGAGGTCAGGCAGAAAGGCAGAAGAAGCAGGAGAGTATAAAAGATTTTCTTCATTGCAATTAACTTCTTGGGGTTATTGTCTGTACTTAATGTGAATCGCTGTATTTGTTTACTACTTTACGTACCCTTTCCAATGTAGCACGATTGAATACCACAGTTTCAAAGCCGAAAAATGAATAAACAAATTATACCCATTCTTAACCTACAAATGTATAAAATCTCGCACGTTATTCAAATAACGATGTTTAAATCATCATATTTTTGACCAGAACAAGAAAAATATTCCATTATATCTGCCCTTTGAAACAAAAAAAACAGCGTCCTCAGAAAAGGACGCTGACATAATATGCCATAAAGGCTTAAAACTATGAGATCTTATTGAAAAGGGCGAGAGTAGTTACACCCTGCTCATTATTCACGATCAATGTATCAGAATAGCTATGCTTGTTTGCTGCGAATACTACTTCATTGTCGCCATGAGCCTCAACTTCTGCCTTGAGTTTCTCGATTAATTCTGTGGTCTTCATAAAAATGGAAATTAAGGGGTTATTAATTCTGTTCGAGCGGACGGATGTCAAGCATGAGCTCGTCGAGCTGGGTCTGGTCGATCTGGGAAGGAGAGTCGATCATGACATCGCGACCCTGGTTGTTCTTAGGGAATGCGATGTAGTCACGGATGGTCTCCTGGCCACCGAAGAGAGCGCAGACGCGGTCGAAGCCGAAGGCGAGACCACCGTGAGGCGGAGCGCCGAACTTGAATGCGTTGATGATGAAGCCGAACTTGTACTCAGCATCTTCCTTGGAGATACCGAGCACCTCGAACATTCTCTGCTGCATGTCTGCATTGTGGATACGGATAGAACCACCACCGAGCTCTGTGCCATTGAGAACGAAGTCGTACGCATTTGCGCATACTCTCTCGAGGTCTTCCTTCTTGTCTGAGTAGAACCACTTCTCGTGCTCAGGCTTAGGTGCTGTGAATGGGTGATGCATAGCGTAGAAGCGCTGGGTCTCGTCATCCCACTCGAGGAGAGGGAAATCGACGATCCAGAGCGGTGCGAACACCTTAGGATCGCGGTAGCCAAGGCGGTTGCCCATCTCGATACGCAGCACGCCGAGCATGGTCTGAGCCTTTCTCTTCGCGCCGCAAAGGATGAGAACGAGGTCTCCTGCCTTCGCCTCCACTGCCTCAGCCATAGCCTTCACCTCCTCAGGAGTGTAGAACTTGTCTACTGAAGACTTGAAGGTGCCGTCAGCATTGCACTTGATGTAAACAAGGCCCTTGGCACCCACCTGAGGGCGCTTTACCCACTCTGTGAGGGCATCAAGCTCCTTTCTGGTATATTCTGCACAGCCTTCGGCTGCAATGGCACCGACATACTCCACGCTGTCGAACACGCTGAAGCCGTGTCCCTGGGCGAGTGAGGTGATGTCGTGGATCTTCATGCCGAAGCGTACATCTGGTTTGTCTGAGCCATAGAAGTCCATGGCGTCATACCAGCTCATGCGAGGAAGTGGGTTAGGGATGTCCACGCCGATGGCGTTCTTGAACATCTGACGCATCATTCCCTCGAAGGTGTTCAATACATCCTCCTGCTCCACGAACGACATCTCGCAGTCGATCTGGGTGAACTCTGGCTGACGGTCAGCACGGAGGTCCTCGTCACGGAAACATCTCACTATCTGGAAGTAACGATCATATCCAGAAACCATGAGCAGCTGCTTGAAGGTCTGAGGGCTCTGAGGAAGCGCATAGAACTGGCCTGGGTTCATACGTGAAGGTACGACGAAGTCGCGAGCTCCTTCTGGGGTCGACTTGATGAGGTATGGAGTCTCAATCTCCATGAATCCCTGCTGGTCGAGGTATGAACGGATCTCCTGTGCGAGGCGATGGCGGAGTGCCAATGCTCTCTGAAGAGGAGGTCTGCGAAGGTCGAGATATCTATACTTTGCGCGGATATCCTCGCCACCGTCACTCTCCTCCTCGATGGTGAATGGAGGGGTGACTGATTTGTTGAGGACATTTATGCACTCTACGGTGATTTCTACTTCGCCGGTAGCCATCTTGGCATTCTTGGCCTGACGCTCAACGACAGTACCTACCACCTGGATGACAAACTCACGACCAAGTGAAGAAGCTGTCTCAATGAGCTCGGCTGGAGCTGTAGCGTCTACGACGAGCTGTGTGATACCATAGCGATCACGCAGATCAATGAAGGTCATACCACCAAGCTTACGTACCTTCTGTACCCAGCCGGCGAGGGTCACCTTCTGACCCACATTCTCAATGCGGAGTTCTCCGCAAGTATTTGATCTATACATTTTTTAGTAGCAAAGATTGGGACGCGACCCGCGCGTCCCAATCTGATTATAAAGTGTTTGACTATTCGTCTGTGTCGTTCGCTGCGTACTCAGCGAGGAGCTTAGCCTGAACATCGCCAGGCACTGGCTGGTAGTCTGCAAACTCCATGGTGAAGGTAGCGCTACCAGAAGTAATTGAGCTCAAGGTAGTTGAGTAGCGATAGAGCTCTGCGAGTGGAACGCGAGCCTTGAGGATAGAGAATCCCTTGTCTGCGCCCAGGTCGCCGAGGATACCTCTACGGTTCTGGAGGTCAGACATACAAGCACCCTGATACTCTGCAGGAGTGATAACCTCTACATTGTAGATAGGCTCGAGGATCTTTGGACCTGCATTACGGAATGCCTCCTTGAATGCGTTACGTCCAGCGATGATGAACGCGATTTCCTTAGAGTCTACTGGATGCATCTTACCATCATATACGAATACGCGGATGTCACGAGCGTAAGAACCAGTGAGAGGTCCCTCGTTCATCTTCTCCTTGATACCCTTGAGGATAGCAGGCATGAAACCGAGATCGATGGCACCACCGACAACGCAGTTATAGAACTCGAGCTTTCCACCCCAGTCGAGGTCTGTAGACTCAGAGGTCTTCACGTTAAGAACGGTATCCTTGCCGTCGATGTTGAACTTGGTGTTAAGCTCGCCCTCTGCAGGACAAACGAGGAGGTGAACCTCACCGAACTGTCCAGCACCACCTGACTGCTTCTTGTGACGATACTGAGCGGTAGCCACCTTGGTGATGGTCTCACGGTATGGAACCTTCGGAGCGAAGAGCTCAACCTCTACACCGAATTCATTGTTAAGTCTCCACTTAACTACGTTGATATGCTGCTCACCGTTTCCACAGAGGATGGTCTGACGGAGCTCCTTAGAGTACTCTACGATCACGGTAGGATCCTGAGCTGCGATCTTCTTGAGAGCGTCGCCGAGCTTCTGCTCGTCCTGCTGTACCTTAGCCTTGATAGCACAACGATACTTAGGTGCAGGGAACTCGATCTTACCATAGTTAAGGTTCGCACCTACTGCGCAGAGAGTGGTGTTTGCCTTAGGGTTCTTGAGCTTTACTACACAACCGAAGTCTCCTGCGTGGAGAGACTGAACCTGCTCCTTCTTCTGACCAGCTACTGCATAGATGGCAGAGAAGCGCTCCTTGTTCTGGCTGTTAGGATCCTCAAAGTCTACACCAGCGGTAACCACACCGCTCATTACCTTGAAGAATGACACCTCACCGAGGTGCTGCTCCATGTTATTCTTATAGATGAAGAGTGCAGGCTGAGCGGTCTCATCCATCTCAGGCGCACGACCTACTCTGGTAGTGAACTCGAGGAGTCTCTTCACACCGATATCCTTCTTTGCAGATACGCAGAAGATAGGATAGCACTCACCAGCTGCGATACCGAGAGCAAGACCCTGTCTGATCTCATCCTCTGTAAGCTCGCCGGTCTCGAAGAACTTCTCCATGAGGCCATCATCATACTCAGCAGCCTTCTCGATGAGCTCCTGACGACGGATCTCAGCCTCCTCAGCGAGGTTTGCAGGGATATCGAGATCCTCACGGGTGCCGTTTGCATCCTTGAAGTGATAGTACTTGTTTGTGAGCACGTCCACGAAGCCGTCGAAGCCAGCGCCTGTAGCTACAGGGAACTGGATGTTGATGAGCTTCGAGCCGAAGTTCTCCTTGAGTGAAGTCATGGTCATCTCCCAGTCTGCCTTCTCAGCGTCGAGCTGGTTTACTGCGATGACGAGAGGAAGGCCAGCCTTCGAAGCATAACGCTGGAAGATACCGGTACCGACCTCGACACCCTGCTGTGCATTGACCACGAGGATACCATTCTCGCAGACCTTGAATGAAGCGAATGCGCCACCTGAGAAGTCGTCGGAACCAGGTGCATCGATGATGTTTACCTTCTTTCCGTTGAACTCAGCGTATACAGGGGTAGCGTAGATAGATCTGAGATTAAGCTTCTCGATCTCCTCGTAGTCTGATACTGTGTTCTTATCCTCTACTGTTCCTCTTCTGTCGAGCACCTTGCCTTCGAAGAGCATGGTCTCTGCAAGTGTGGTCTTACCAGATTTTGTAGCACCGATGAGTACCACATTGCGGATGTCTTTGGTTGAATACTCTTTCATGTTTATTATGTGATGATAAATATTATTCGCGCAAAAAATACTTTCTGCATTTTGCGAAGATGGGAAATAATTGGAAGAAAAACAACGAGAAGGACCATTTTTTACTAAATTTGTAGTCGTTATAAAAAGTATAAGGATGGCTAAGGAGATAAATCTCCCCGCACGCATGGTGCCGGGACGCCTGGAAGCGGGTTGCGATGAGGCGGGCAGAGGCCCTCTGGCCGGCTCCGTATTCGCCGCCGCCGTCATCCTGCCGGAGGACTTCCACCACCCTCTGCTGAACGACTCGAAGAAGATGACCGAGAAGGAGAGGGACATCCTCAGGCCCATCATCGAGAGCGAAGCGATCTCGTGGGCCGTGGAGGAGGTCACGGCTGCGGAGATAGACGAGCTGAACATCCTCTGGGCGTCGGTCACAGGCATGCAGCGCGCAGTGCGCAGGCTCAGCGTAAAGCCTGAGTTCCTGCTCGTGGACGGAAACAAGTTCCGCCCATTCGACGGCATCCCCTACCAGACCGTGGTGCATGGCGATGCCACTTACGCGAGCATTGCTGCCGCATCTGTCCTCGCGAAAACATGGCGAGACGAGTACATGCGCAGGATCGCGAAGGAGTTCCCCGAGTACGGGTGGGACAGGAACATGGGCTACCCCACTCGCGAGCACATTGACGCCATAAAGGCATTTGGCTACACCCCCTACCACAGGAAGAGTTTCCACCCGAAGGAGCTGGAGCCTACATTGTTTGACAATATTTAATGAACAGAGATATGAAAAAGCTTTTTCTCACGCTCGCTGCAGCATTGATGCTCGCAGGAAGCGCACGCGCTGATGAAGGAATGTGGCTGCTGCCGCTCCTCCAGAAGATGAATGCCAAGGCCATGTCAGACCTCGGCTGCCGCCTCACACCTGAACAGATCTACAGCATCAACCACTCTTCGCTCAAGGACGCCATCGTACACTTCGGTGGTGGCTGCACAGGCGAGATGATATCAGACGAGGGACTTCTCGTCACAAACCACCATTGCGGTTACGGCCAGATCCAGGCCCTCTCCACCCCTGAGCATAACTACCTCGAGGATGGATACTGGGCAATGAACCGCTCAGAGGAGCTCCCTGCTCCAGGCCTCACCGTCACCTTCCTCCAGAGCATGACAGACGTCACCGCAGCTCTCCAGAAGGCTTATGACAAGGCCCTCAAGGAAAACAAGAAAGCAGAGAACAAGGAAGCCCTCGCAGAGGCTGCCATGAATGCCGCTGCCGAGAAGCTCGAGCAGGAGGCTGTGAAGGCAAATCCAAACTGCAGGGCCACTGTGACCAGCTTCTACAACTCAAACGTATACTACCTCATCGTGTCGAAGGTATACACCGACGTACGCTTCGTAGGCGCTCCACCTGCATCAAGCGGCAAGTTCGGTGGCGAGACCGACAACTGGATGTGGCCACGCCACACCTGCGACTTCTCGATGTTCCGCGTGTATGCCGGTCAGGACAATGAACCTGCCGCTTACTCTCCATCGAACAAGCCTTACGTGCCTGTACAGTCCCTCAAGGTATCCCTCAAGGGCATCAATGATGGCGACTTCGCCATGATCATGGGCTATCCAGGCCGCACCCAGCGTTTCCAGACCGCTGCCCAGCTCAAGCAGATGCTTGACGTGCAGGACGTACGCATTGCCGCACGCACCGTGCGCCAGGATGTGATGTGGGACGCCAGGATGGCTGACCCTACCGTGAACCTCCAGTACGCCAGCAAGTACGCTTCATCAGCAAACGGCTGGAAGAAGTGGATCGGCATGAAGCAGGCTTTCGCAAACCTCGGCATCATCGAGCGCGAGGAGCAGAAGGAAGCTGACTTCACCAGCTGGGTAGGCGCGAAGAAGAAGAGAGTCGAGAAGTATGGCGACGCCCTCGAGCAGATCGCGGCCGCTGTCGAGAGCTCTGCAGAGGCTGAGAAGGCATACACCCTGCTCACCGAGTCCATCTACCGCATCGAGCTCGTAAGCTTCGCGTCTGCATTCAACAATGCTGTCGGCAGGGCTTTGAAGGAGAACTCATCAGACATGGCTGGCGCTCTCGAGAAGGGCTTCAGCACCGTGGGCAGACAGTTCAAGGACTACAGCGAGGCGCTTGACAGAAAGGAAGCTGCCGCACTCATCAAGTTCTATCGCGAGAATGTCAAGGCTGGTGACCAGATCGCCCTCATGGACGCTGACATCATGACCATGGACATCGACGAGTATGTGGCCAAGCTCTTCGACGGCAGCTGCTTCACCTCAGAGGATAAGATGCGCAGCACCATCAAGCAGCCTTCTGACATCATGAAGGACCCTGCACTGCAGCTGTTCGCAAGCATTGCCCAGAAGGCACAGCAGTTCACCCCTGCACTCATGGCGGCATCAGGAAAGACAGCCGAGGCAAACAAGGCATTCACCGCAGGTCTTCTCGAGTGGAAGGCTGGTGAGCCATCTTACCCAGATGCAAACAGCACCATGCGTCTCACATATGGTACAGTGAAGTCATACTCACCTAAGGATGGCGTGATCTACAAGCACTACACCACCCTCAAGGGAGTGATCGAGAAGGAAGACCCAGACAACTATGAGTTCCGCGTGCCTGCGAAACTCAAGGAGATCTGGAATGCCAAGGATTTCGGCCAGTACGCTTCAGCTGACGGCCAGATGCCAGCATGCTTCCTCATCAACTGCGACATCACCGGCGGTAACTCAGGCTCCCCTGTCATGGACGCCGACGGCTGTCTCATCGGTCTCGCATTTGACGGAAACTGGGAGTCAATGAGCTCAGACGTGATGTTCGAGCCTGATCTTCAGAGATGTATCTGTGTAGACATCCGCTACGTCCTCCTCATGATGGACAAGTTCGGCGGCGCAGGCTGGCTCCTGAATGAAATGAATATCGTAAAATAAATATTGATGACTGAAATTCAGATACTTGAAATACTGAAAAGCGTCAAGCATCCAGGCCGAGGGGACGTAGATATCGTCACCCTCGGCATGGTGCATTCAGTGGAGATCTCAGGCGAGCACGTGACTGTGACCCTGGGATTCCCGAAGAGACGCGACCCTCTCACGGAGTACCTCGTGGGCAGCGCAAGGGCAGCCCTCATCCGCGAGCTGCCTAAGGGCACCGAGAGCGAGGTGAAGACCATTGTGGTAGAAGAAGCTCCGAAGAAGAAAAAGGCCAATGTAAACGACCTCGGTCTCGACCAGGTCGCTGAAGTGCGCCACATCATCGGCATTGCTTCCGGCAAGGGAGGCGTCGGCAAGAGCACGGTAGCCGTGAACCTCGCCGTCGCGCTCGCACGCCTCGGCTACAAGGTAGGCCTCGCCGACGCCGACGTCTATGGCCCATCAGTGCCACTCATGACCGGCACAGAAGGCTTCGTTCCGGATGCGGAAGCACCTGAGAATGAGGGAGAACCAGAGATCATGATCCCTATCGAGAAGTATGGCGTGAAGTGGATGAGCATCGGTTATTTCGCCGAGAGAGGCCAGGCCCTCATCTGGCGTGGACCTATGGCCTGCAACGCCCTGAAGCAGATGATACTCCAGGTGAAGTGGGGACCGCTCGACTTCCTTCTTATAGATATGCCTCCAGGAACAGGAGACATCCACATCTCCCTCGTGAACGACATCCCTATGCAGGGTGCAGTGATCGTGACCACGCCTCAGGCAGTGGCACTCTCCGACGTGGAGAAGGGCGCGAACATGTTCAGGAATCCTCAGATCGACCGCCCTATCTTCGGTCTCGTGGAGAACATGGCATGGTTCACCCCAGAGGAGCATCCAGACGAGAAGTACTACATCTTCGGACGCGAAGGCGGTGCGAAGATGGCCGAAGGCCTCGGCATCGAGCTCCTCGGACAGGTCCCTATCGTGCAGAGCATCCGCGAAGGTGGAGACAGCGGCGAGCCAGTGGCTCTGGGCAGCCGCCCAGACTCGCTCGCATTCATTGAGATAGCATCCAGACTGGCTGAAAAGCTAGGTTAACGACATGAACGAAAGACTGAAGAACATACTCAAGTACGCAGGGATAGTGGTTCTGTTCCTCGTCATAGCCTATGCCTTCGTGCCTCAGGTCCTCAGCGGCAAGATTGTGAACCAGAGCGACATCTCAGGCTACGTGGGCATGGCCCATGAAATGGACACGCATAATGCGGCGCACCCTGATGACCCTACTGCATGGTCGAACTCCATGTTCGGCGGCATGCCTACCACGGTCATCTCAGCGCCTCGCCAGGGCGACTACACGCAGAAGATCTACGACCTTCTGCTCACCGGAAGGCGCCCAGCCACCTATCTCTTCGTCTCCCTGCTCGGCGCCTTCCTGCTGATGCTTTCGCTCGGCGTAGACGCATTCCTTGCTGTGGGCGGCGCCATCGCCGTCACATTCTGCTCATACAACCTTCAGATCATCCAGGTAGGACATAATACGAAGATGCAGGCCCTGGCATTCCTGCCATGGGTCCTCGCAGCGCTCATATTCACCTACAGATCAGCTGTTTCCAAGAAAAGGAAATGGCTCCCTTGGAGCATCCTCGGGGCAGTGCTTTTCGGCTTCGCGGTAGCCTTCCAGGTGAAGGCGAACCATCAGCAGATCACCTACTACCTCGCGCTCATGATCTTCGCTTATGCATTGACCATGTTCATCTGGCTGGTAGCGAGCAAGGAAAGAAGGGCACTTGTAGGACGTTTCTTCGCGGCATCTGCGCTGCTGCTGGTGATGGGTATCGCCGGTATCGGCACAAATGCAAACAAGCTCATACCTATATTCAAATACACTCCATACTCGATGCGAGGCGGCTCCGAGCTGGCATCGCAGAGCAGCGGAGCGTCCAAGGGCCTGTCGATGGACTACGCCACCGCGTGGTCTTACGGATGGCAGGAACTCCCTAACCTCATGATCCCGAACTTCAACGGAGGATCATCCTCTGGAGCCATCAAGCCAGAGAAATCGGCCACCTACGACCTTCTGCGCCGTGCTGGACAGCCAAATGCGCGCCAGATCTGCAAGGCGTTGCCGCTCTACTGGGGTCCGCAGCCATTCACCGCAGGTCCAATGTACATGGGCTGCATCACCATCTTCCTCTTCCTTCTGGGACTGTTCTTCTGCAAGGACAAGGAGAAGTGGTGGATCATCGCCTGCACCATACTGGCAGTGTTCCTCGGCCTGGGAAGCCATTTCCAGTGGTTTACCACCCTCTTTTACAAGTATGCTCCTTTCTACAATAAGTTCCGTACCGTCTCCATGGCGCTCGTAGTGCTCCAGTTCACACTTCCTATCCTCGGTTTTGTGACCCTCGACAAGGTGGTGAAGGGTGGAGTGAAGCGTGAGGAATTCCTGAAGAAGGGATCGATAGCATTGGCCATATCGGGCGGCTTCTGCCTTCTCTGCGCGCTGATTCCTGGCATCGCAGGTTCATTCACCGGCAGCGTAGACGCGGGCCAGCAGGACATCCTGGTGGCTGCATTCCAGCAGGATCGCGAGTACCTGCTCAGGGCCGACGCGCTCCGCTCGCTGCTCTTCATCGCAGCGGCGTTCGCGCTCCTCTTTTGGGGCTTCACAGCGCCTAAGGAAGCGAAGAAGACCTTCGCCACCCAGCCAGAAATGGGCATTGCGCGCCGCCGTACAGCAGCACTCATCGTGTGTCTGCTCGTGCTCGTGGACATGTTCTCCGCAGGCAAGAGATACCTCTCCGACGACGATTTCGTGACGAAGAACTCATTCAACAGCCAGTTCAGCAAGCGCGGTGTGGATGAGATGATCCTGCGCGACACGGACCCATCTTACAGGGTCCTTGACCTCTCGGTGAACACCTTCAACGACTCGCATCCTTCCTACTGGCACAAGAGCATTGGCGGATACAGCCCAGCCAAGCTCCAGCGCTATCAGGAGCTCATTGACCATTACATCACCCCTGAGATCAAGAGCATCTACACCTCAGCACAGGGCGCAGCTACCATCAGCGAGCTGCAGCTGCCTCAGATGCCTGTCCTGTCGATGCTGAACACCAGATACATCATCTTCGGCGACGATGTCACTCCTGCTGTGAATGCCAATGCGTTCGGCAACGCCTGGTTCGTGGATTCTACCATCAAGGCATCCACTCCAGCCGAGGCCCTGGCGCTCCTGGATGGCATCGACGCGCGCAAGGTGGCTGTCCTCGAGGACGCCGATGCGGCTGGCTTCAGCCCTGCCACAGAGGACGACGCCATCGAGATGACACATTATGCTGCCAATGAACTCAGATACCATTACAGCTGCTCTGAGCCACGCCTGGCAGTATTCAGCGAGGTCTTCTACCCAGAAGGCTGGCATGCATGGCTCGCAGATTCAGCGGAGGCATGCCCAGCCGTCGACGCTTCCGCATCCGAGAAGGCGCGCGCTGCGAAGGCCGGCACTGACGTGCCTGTCTTCCGCGCTGACTGGATGCTCCGCGCCGCCGTGCTCCCTGCCGGCGAGCATGATCTCATCATGCGCTTCGACCCTGAGTCTTACCGCCTCAGCGCAGGGCTCTCGAAGGCTTCATCATTGGCACTCATCATACTGCTGGTGCTCTCCGCTGCCGGAGTCGTGCTGGTAGAAAGAAAAGAAGAATAGTTTATGGAAGTACGTGCAAAGAAGGCCCTTGGCCAGCATTTCCTTACCGACCAGAGCATCGCTCGCACCATCGTGGACTCGCTCACCTGCGACCCAGCCATGCCGAAGCAGGTGCTGGAGATAGGCCCCGGCATGGGCGTGCTGACGCAGTATCTGCTTCAGCGCGAGGATATCGACCTCATGTGCATTGAGATCGACACCGAGTCCGTCGAGTACCTCCTCACCCACTTCAACATCCACGGGCACCTGATGGAAGGCGACTATCTGCGCCTCAACGTCTCGAAGATATTCGGCGGCGACTATCGCGTGATAGGAAACTTCCCATACAACATCTCATCACAGATCTTCTTCAAGATCCTTGAGGACAAGGACAAGGTCCCAGAGGTGGTCTGCATGATCCAGAAAGAGGTCGCAGACCGCATCGCCGAGAAGCCTGGCACGAAGACCTACGGCATCCTTTCCGTACTTCTGCAGGCCTGGTATGACATCGAGTATGTGATCGCGGTAGGCCCTGGCGCCTTCTGCCCTCCTCCGAAGGTGAAGTCGGCAGTCATCCGCCTCCGCAGGAACTCCCGCACCGACCTCGGCTGCGACGAGAAGCTCTTCAAGCAGGTCGTGAAGACGGCCTTCAACCAGCGCCGAAAAACCCTCCGCAACGCCCTCAAGCCCCTCATCAAGGAAGGCATGGACACGACCGACCCCGTCTTCGACCTGCGCGCCGAGCGCCTCTCGGTCGAGGACTTCGTCGCCCTCACCAAGCGTTTCGAATAGCCATTCACACCTCCGGACCCTCGAAGCAGCGCCTCCAGGTGTGGAGAGGGCCGTATCGCACCTGCGGTACCCTCTGAACCGTGCGCGGGGTGCAGAAATCAGCTATTTGCACCTCCAGACCCTCGAGGCTGCACCTCCAGGTGTGGAGAGGGTCCGATCGCACCTGCAGTGCCCTCTGAACCGTGCGTGGGGTGCAGAAATCAGCAATTTACACCTCCAGGCCCGCGAGGCAGCGCCTCCAGGTGTGGAGAGG